>JAFZUN010000330.1 GCA_017618315.1 Spirochaetales bacterium | reverse complement strand
GGTGTCAAAGCGCATAGACTCCCGCCAGAGGGAATACTTTTTGCGTGAGGAGCTGAGGTTCATCCGCAAACAGCTGGATGAGCTTGGACACAGCGCGGATGAGCTGGACTCCGAGGAAGATGAGGCGGAGTCTGAGGAAGGCACTCCCGAGTCAGAGAAAAAACCGAAGAAACCCAGAAAGCCCAAGCTCATAGACAGGCTCAAGGCCTTGAACCTCACAGGTGAGACCTATGAGACAGTAATGGACGAGTATCAGAAGATGACTGCCATGGACACAAACAACCCGGAGTACTCCATTGTCCGCACATACCTTGAGTTAGTGGCGGATCTTCCATGGAACAGCTATTCTCCTGACGACTTCAGCCTTGATGAGGCCAGAAAAATCCTGGAGCAGGATCACTACGGCATCAAGGACGTAAAGGACAGGGTCCTTGAGTTCCTTGCAGTTCGTAAACTTCGCAAGGACACAAAAGGCTCAATCATATGTCTTGTCGGCCCTCCGGGAACAGGAAAGACATCAGTCGGTATCTCAATAGCCAAGGCACTGAAGAAGAAGTACTACCGTTTCAGTGTCGGAGGAATGCGTGACGAGGCAGAGATAAAGGGACACAGGCGCACATACATCGGTGCAATGCCTGGTCAGATAATCAAGGGTCTTAGGATCACAAAGACAAAGAACCCCGTCTTTGTGATTGACGAGGTAGACAAGATGACTGTCTCAGCTCAGGGAGATCCGGCAGCGGCACTCCTTGAGGTCCTGGATCCTGAGCAGAACTCCTCATTCAGGGATCACTACCTGGATCTTCCGTTTGATGTCTCCAACGTTCTTTTCATTGTCACGGCAAACACCACTGACACAATCCCCCGCCCTCTTCTGGACAGGATGGAGGTGATTGAGCTTTCCGGCTACACGTCGGAAGAGAAGCTCCATATCGGAAAGAAATATCTTGTTCCCAAGAGCCGCGCAAAGCACGGTCTCAAGAGCACAGACATCACCTATACGGACAAGATGCTTCACAAGATTGCAGAGGAGTATGCCAGGGAGGCAGGTGTAAGGCACTTTGAGAAATGTCTTGACAAGATCCATCGCAAGGTTGCCATGGAGATTGTCGAGGATGAGTATAAAAGAGCCCGGATGCGTGAGGAAGGTGCTGATTCTGCAGCTTTCTCTGAGAAAGAGGCTACCGGAGAGCTCCTCAAACGCCCGATTCGAATCAATGATGAGAAGCTCATCAAGTACCTTGGACAGCCCATCTTCCACGAGGATGAGGTCATCCGTGCCAACAAGGTTGGAATGTCTGTCGGCCTTGCATGGACCAGTCTGGGAGGAGACGTCCTTGCCATAGAGGCACAGCATATCCCTGGCCGAGGCGAACTGAAGATCACAGGTCAGCTGGGGGATGTCATGCAGGAAAGTGCTAACATCGCCTACTCTTACATCAAGAGCATCTGCGCCTCACATGGAATTGACATGACATGGTTCGAGCGCAACAGCATCCACCTTCACATCCCCGAAGGGGCTACCCCTAAGGACGGGCCTTCTGCCGGAATCACAATGGCCACCGCCATCTACTCGCTGGTAACAGGACAGATAATGGCAAAGGACATGGCTATGACAGGCGAGCTCTCCCTTCTCGGAAAGGTCATGCCTATCGGAGGCCTGAAGGAGAAAGTCCTTGCCGCCAGACGCAACATGGTCAAGACCATACTGATTCCCAAGTTCAACAAGCGGGATCTGGACAAGCTTGAGGCCAACGTCAAGGAAGGCCTGACATTCCATCTGGTCGGAGACATGGAGGAAGTCCTTTCCCTGGCATTCCCGGAGGACAGGTTCAAACCTGGAACCGGCAATGCAAATGAAAGCACCGCATCTGCACTGACAGCAGAGGAGAAGCTTGCATCAGCTGTGGCAAAGGCAGTCGCAGAGGTCCTCCATGGCTGAGCAGAGGAAGATGGAGCTGCTCTCCCCCGGAGGGAGCATAGAGAAGATAGAGACCGCGTTCACTTACGGGGCAGACTCCGTGTATTTCGGACTCAAGGACTTCTCACTCAGGACAAACGCCAAAAACGTCGAGTACGGCACACAGGAGAAGCTACGAGAAATAAAGAACCGTTTCGGCGGTAAGATGTACTGTACGGTCAACATCTACTTCCACGAGGATGACATATCAAAACTGGAGGAAAAGCTCGATGAGATACAAGACTATCCGTTCGATTCCTTCATCCTCTCAGATATAGGAATCCTGGACATCCTGAGAAACAGGTTCCCGGATGCCGAGTACTCTTTGAGCACCCAGGCCAGTTGCATAAACTCACGCTCTGCCAGAATCTACCATGACATGGGATTCAACAAGGTGATTCTCGGCCGCGAGACACCGTTGAAGGACATCAGGAAGATCAAGGACGCCAATCCGGACCTTCTTATAGAGACATTTGTCCATGGTGCAATGTGCATGGCCTACAGCGGAAGATGCTTTCTCTCCTCGCATCTTGCTGGAAGAAGCGGCAACTATGGTGACTGCTCCCACACATGCAGATGGAACTACCGCCTGGCGCTTGAGGAGGAGGAGCGTCCAGGACGCTACTATCCGGTGCTTGAGGAGAATGACTGGACCACAATCATGTCATCCAAGGACCTGTGCATGATAGACCATCTGAAAGACCTTCAGGATGCCGGAGTAGACACCCTGAAGATTGAGGGCAGGATGAAAAGCATCTATTATGTGGCCTCCGTCACAAGGGCGTACCGCAAGGCTCTGGACCACCTCTATGACCTGACAGTGGATTATCTGCCCTACAGGGAGGAGCTCTTCAACGTCAGCCATCGTGAGTTCTCCACCGGCTTCTTCTTCGGCAAAGGCCCCATAGATGTGGACGAGCCCGATCCGCTGGTGCAGACCGATGACATCAACAAGCCCACAACCGGCGGATATCTGAGGGATTACCTGTTCCTCGGAACCGTAAGGCAGGAGGTGGAACCCGGTGTCTACGCTGTTGACATCAAGAACCAGATCAGAAGCGGAGAGACAATCGAGTTCATCGGCCCTGATGTCCTGTTCATCAGGGAGCCTGAAGTCGAGGTCCTGGACCAGGATCTGAGGCATACGGAGCACATAGATCACTGCAAGACAGGCTATATCAGAACATCAGCGAAAATCAGGGATGGATACATAATCCGCAAGGAAATCCGTCTCTAAAACAAGAAAAACCCCAAAAAAACCCCGAAAAAAGCCCGTTTTTGGGCATTTTTTCAACAATAATTGTTGTATTGTGAATGAATTGTGGTAAAATTTCAGTATAAAAAACCACGATAGGAGGAAAAGTGCATGTCAAATCATGATCAGCTCATTGCTTTGTTCAGGACTTATGAGCAGGAGAACCAGAAGTTCGAGGAGAAGAAGATCAAGGCTTCTGCCGCCAGAGCAAGAAAGGCTCTTGCTGACATCGCAAAGCTCTGCAAAGTAAGGAGACTGGAGATTCAGGAAGAGAAGAACGAGATGGACAAATAATCGTTCGGAAATTCTTATAAGTCAAAAAGGCAACCTTCACAGGTTGTCTTTTTTTGTCCATTCAGAACACTGATTATAAAAAAGAAAACACCTGAATCAGGATTCAGGTGCTTCACACTAAAAGGAGGTATGAAAAAAACTGTTGCTCTGCCTTTTATATAGCACATACCGTGCCAAGTGGCTTAATCAGGTGGAATTTGGCAAAAAACCACTTCAAGCAATCTGAATTGAGCCTCCAAATGTGAAAAGATTTATGAGGGTGTGTAATTATTTCTCACTTCTTCTCGGGATTCTTCCTGTAAAACACGGCAGTGAATCCGGTTGTGGAGACAAGAGCTGAGGATGTCTTATTAGACAGTTGCACTGACAGATCCCTGACCATCTCCTTGAAATCCTGAAAGCGAACCTTCACCAGCTCATGATCCGTGAGCGCAGCATCCAATGCGGCTATCACGCCTTCTGTGATTCCCTCGTGGCCAACCATCACCACAGGGCTCAGGGACTGGGCCTGGCTTCTGAGCTGTGCCCTGACCTTGCTTGTCATCTCTTTCTTTTTCTCAGGCATTTATCATTTCCTTATATTTCTTTGCAACAGCAAAACGCTTGATCTTCTTTGTGGAGGTCATCTCAAGGGGCTCGTCCACCACAAAGACCTTCCTTATTCTCTTATATGGAAGAAGCTCCTTGTTGACCGCCTCCACAATCTGCTCCATGTGTATCTGCATGGCTCCATGATCAGGATATTCACGCCTTGCCTCGGCAGACGGATAAATCAGACACGCCACACCCTCTATCTTGAGTTTCTCATCCGCCATGTAACCGACCACGCAGATCTGCTCAACATCATAATAAAGCTGGAAATGGTCCTCAATCTCCTCAGGGAAGACATTCTTACCGCCCTCAGTGACTATTATGTTCTTAGCTCTCCCCGTGAGATAGACAAAACCGTCCTTGTCCGCGTAGCCGACATCACCGGTTCTGAGCCATCCGTCCTTGTCTATTGTCTCCTCAGTTGCCTCCGGGTTCTTGTAATAACCCTTCATGACATGCTTTCCGCGGGTGACAATCTCACCGTTGCCTTGCTCATCCTTGTTGATGAAGTCAATCTCGACTCCCGGGAAAGGCTTTCCTATGCTGGAGTACTGATATGAGTAGGCAGGATTGAGGGTGACAATAGGACTTGTCTCCGTCAGCCCATAGCCCTGGATGAAATCCACTCCCAGCTGATTGAAGCCCTTGAACGTCTCCGCAGGAAGAGGTCCCGCGCCTGAGATGCAGATGCGGTTGTCCGCAAGCGACACCTTGTCCCTTATGCCCCTGAAGATCACTCTTCCGGGATTCAGGCCGGTGGTCTGCTTCACGAACCCGCAGAACTTCATCAGCATGTGAATGATGCCTTTTACGATTGCCCCTTTCTTATCAATACCTTTCATTATTGCACTGAAGATCTTGTTATAGAGCATCGGAACAGCCAGAAGCATGTTCACATGACCCTCTTTCATCTCCTTCAAAAGAGATGTCACCACAAGGCGCTTTCCAAACACCACGTTGGCTCCGGCAGACATCGAGACAATGAACACGGCAAGCATGGTATATGCGTGGTGGATAGGCAAAATGGCATAGAACACATCTATAGGCCTGACGTTCATGAATGACTGCACGCTGTAGGCGTCAAAGGTGAGGTTCTCATGGCTGAGCATGACAGCTTTGGGTGTTCCTGTTGTACCAGATGTGAACAAGAATGCCGCAAGATCAGAGCTCACAGGCTCCTTCACCGGCTGGGGACCCACATCAGGAAGGTTCAGTATGTATGAGTCCTCATGTCCGCGCTCCTCAAGGCTGACCTTGAAGGAGTATTTACCGTCCGCACCTACTGCATCAAACCTGTCAGCATCAAGGAATATGCCCTTTATCTCGACAAAATCCACAAGATGCTCTATCTCCGCATTGGTAAGGGTCGCATCAACAGGAACTACAATGGCTCCCATATACACTATGCCCATGTATGCGATTGCCCATTCGGGGCTGTTCTTTCCTGTGACGGCCACCCTGTCACCTTTTCTCACCCCTTTTGAGTAGAGCCAGCGCGACACCTTGTCGAACTGAGCCTTAGCCTCTGTATATGTGAAGCAGGTGTGCTTGGGTGTAAAGGCCTCATAACATCTGTTGTCAGGAAACCTCTCAGTAATTATGTCAAACATCTGGGGCAGTGACGGCCACTCTGAATCAAAGAGGCGTCCCCTGTACTCATCCAGGAATCTCCAAGGTTTGGGATCAAGACTGTTTTTTCTCATGTTTTCCCTTAAAAAAGCCCTGAAAGCACAATAGTTATTGTTTACTATCAACGGCTATTTCCATGCGTAGAATAACAAAGAACGCATATGAAATCAATATGTGGCCTATACATGTCACCGTGGACAACAAGGGGTCATTGGAGTAGAATAATTACTCATGGAATTCAAGACATTCGACCAGGTGATATGCTACATGGAGCATTTCACGAATCTGGAGAAGAAAACCGACAGATACAATACAAGGACCTACCGCCTGGATAGGATGCAGGCGATAATGAAGGCCCTGGGAAACCCTCAGGATAGCTACCGCTCAATCCATGTGGCGGGCAGTAAGGGAAAAGGCTCCACCGCAAGCTACATAGCATCCGGCCTAGAGGCTGCAGGTTTTGTCACAGGACTGTACATGTCTCCTCATGTCTCGGATTACAGGGAGCGTTTCACCCTGTGCGGACGTTTTGTTTCTGACGACATTCTGGTCTCCACAGGTAATATTCTTGCAAAAGGGCTTGAGGACTTTCATTTCAACGACAGCATGGGAGAGACCCAACCCACCACCTTCGAGCTCTACACCGCATTCGCCTTTCTTCTCTTTAAGCAGATCGGCTGCCAGTGGGCTGTAATAGAGACAGGTCTTGGCGGAAGACTGGATGCCACGAACATCATTCAACCTGAGGCTTCCGTACTCACACCCATTGAGCTTGAGCACACAGACATATTGGGCGACACAATTGCCAAGATAGCCACAGAGAAATCAAAGATCATAAAAAAAGACAGGCCGAGCTTCAGCGCCTTCCAGGTGCCCGATGCCCTAGAGGTATTCCGCAAGGAAGCCTTGGAAAAGAACTCGGACTTCCATTATCTGGGAGATGAGGAAAGCGAGGTCACGGAGAGACACATCCTTTTCAGAAACGGGTACAGCACAGAGCTCAACCTCGCCATGCCCGGTCTGGTGCAGGCGCAGAACTGTGCACTTGCACTGCTGGTGCTGAGGACACTGGGACTTTACAGGGAAGGTGCCACAGAGAAGGCGCTGGAGAAGAACGCCCTACCCGGCCGCATGGAGAGAATAAACTGGAAGCGTACCTTATATCTTGACGGGGCACACACCCAGAACAGCATGGGGCACCTGCTTGAGACCTTCAGGAGCATGTATCCCGGAAGAAGCGGAATCTGCATCTTCGGAGCGGTTGCTGGCAAGAACCTTGATGCATTGGGCTATGAGGTTCTTCTGGCATTTGACCATGTTGTGGTCTGCAGGCCTGGCACATTCAAGAAAAGCGACCCAAAGGCCCTTTATGAGCTTCTTGTGTCAAAGAAGCATCCGGATCAGAAGGCAGTGCTCATTGAGGATGCCTCAGAGGCCCTTGCGTACTGTCTGAATAACACAGAAGCCTCTGAGCCGGTCCTTGCAGCAGGCTCATTTTACCTGGCAGGAGTAATAAAGGAAGCATTATGTCATTGAACTACAAAGAGATAGAGCTGATTCTGGCTGAATCAGATCTTGAAGGCGCAAAGATACAGAAGGTCATCCAGAGTTCATTTCACTCCATAACATGGGAGCTCTACGACAGAAAGCGTGGCAGGTTCAGTTTCTTCACTGAGATAGGGACACCTCAAAGCAGGCTCCACATTCTCTCACCTGATGCCAAGACAGCAAAGACAAAGAAGCTCCAGCGCTTTGAGCAATATGCCAGGAAAAACCTTGAAGGATCTGTGATAGAATCCTGCAGGCAGTTGCCATTTGACAGAGCTGTGGTCTGGGAGCTGAACAACCATGAGAGAATGCTCAGGGTCTACTTCCGCTTCTACAGCGGCCCCGGAGCCAACATAATTGTCACAGACCAGAACAATGTGATACAGGACCTTCTTCTCAGGCGCCCAGGGCGTGATGAGATGAGCTCAGAGACTTTGAAGGTTGAGGAAAGAACATCATCCGAAAAGGAATTCACAGTCCGGCCATGGAGCGGAAGATCCTTCTCCGAGTTCATAGAGAGAACATGTGCCAAGGAGGAGTCTGATGACCTTTACTCACAGCTGGTAAAGCAGGTTACGGCCCGAATGGAGCATGAGCTCTCAAGACTCTCCTCCTCAATCAGGAGCGCAGAGAAATCCATTGAGGCCAACAAAGGCTATGAGGATCTGCTCTATCAGGCCGATCTTCTGTCAGCCAACTCATATCTGATCAGGCGTGGTCAGGATTCAGTCACAGTCACAGACTGGGCAAGCGGGGGCAAGGAGGTGACCATCACCCTTGACAAGTCACTGACCCCGGGAGCAAACGTCCAGGCATGCTATGACAGATATCAGAAGGCAAAGGGTACATATGACAATGCAGTCGAGGAGAAAAACCGGCTTGAAGAGGAATATGCGTCCGTTGAGGCAAGATTCAACAAAGCCCTTGAGGATACCGGTGACGAGCAGGCCAACATCAGACGCCTGAAGTCCATCCTGGACAGGACAGCCCCTGCCGTACAGGTCCAGGAAGGCCCCGGAATCAGGACCACAAGCGGCGGCTTCCAGATAATAGCCGGAAGAAATGCCAAGGAAAACGATGAGCTTCTGCGCCACTATGTAAAGGGAAACGACATGTGGCTTCACACAAGGGATTTTCCCGGAGGCTATGTGTTCATCAAGTTCCGCAGGGACAAGACAATCCCCCTGGAGGTACTGCTTGATGCGGCGAACATCGCAGTGCTTTATTCCAAGGGCAGAAACAACTCAAGCGTGGATCTGTACTATACTCAGGTCAAATACCTCAGACGTGCAAAGGACGGGAAGACCGGTCTGGTGCTTCCCACACAGGAGAAGAACCTCACCATCAAACCGGATCCCGCAAGGATTGCAAGGCTTCTTCCAAAGGAGGAGAGATGAGGTGCTCCGTTGAAGGAATAATGTATCCTTTTAATGCAAAAGCTGAGATTTCATCAGCATTATCCCCAGTATCAGGACATCATTATGACTTCTCATATCTCGAAGTTCCTCACAAGGCATGGTCAAAATGCAAGGATGAGCTGGATGCTTTGCTGCTTCCTTTAAAAGACTCCGATTTCCCTTATGTCTTTGTCCTTGGTCCCCTACATAAAGGGCCAGTGACATTTGACGGCACTTGCCCCATTTATACGCCAGATGACGGAGAACTCTCCGGCTCGGACTGGACAGTGGACCTCAAGTGCCCCAGTTCCATCAAACAAATGGTCATAATATCGGATGACATATGTTCTGAAGAACACGGCCTTGAGATCATTGCACCTTACATAAGCCTCCTGTTTCCTAAGGCACGGACATGCTGGCTACTCTCTTCCGGTGGCAGTCCTGAAATTGGTGAAATTGTGAAGATTTTGCGAAAAGACTTTTCTTCTTCGCTTATTTTGCTTAGTAATAATAGTGAAACATGCTGCGCGCATATTTGGAAGGAGGCTTTGGACAGATGAAAGGCCGTCATGAGATATTCTTTGATGAGGGCAAGCTCTGCATTGAGATAGCTAAGGGCACCGGTGTGCTAAAAGGCTTTGAGATACCCAAGAACAAGCAGAACGCACTCCTCTACCATAACGCACAGCTGTTGGAGATCAACTGGCAGAGTGTCCAGATGATTGGGGACAGATGCTGCCTGGTCTTCTATGAAAGCGAGTATTTCACCGAGCTTCCAGTCTCTGCCTTTGAGCTTTCCGGTTCACTCAGGCCGCAGTGCTTCGAGCTTCTGAGAAAGCTCTCCCATGCGTTGGAGATGGCAGGAGACCGCGTGTATTTAAACATGGACAGTGTCCCTCTCTCAAACATCTGGTTCTTCCCCAGCGGAGACATACTTCTTCTGAGCGGACAGATGGGTGATGCCCTGGACATGTTCGAGCTTGATGAGGACCGCTTCTGGGACAAGGAGGCATGGCTTGCGCATAACTGTGTGGAGGGTTTCGGAACCACACAATACCTTTTCCAGCTTCTCTATTACTCTCTGACCACAGTAGTGCCGTTTGCCTCCCCCACAGTCAGGGAGAACGGCTTCAGTGCTGTTCCCATGAACCTTCTCTTCGAAAATGCCAGCCAGACCACTGCAGAGCTTTCAAGAGTCGTGGACAAGGCCATCTCAGATGACAGGAAGTTCCAGCTCACACAGAGAAGACCGTTCGCGTTCTTCCGCAGCATCCTGGACAAGTACACGGACATCCCGATCTCCACATTCAAGCCCGGCTACAACCCGGACATAGAGGCCTACAGACAGAAGAGCGAGCGTCGTGCACGGCGCAAGGCCTTTGTCAGGAAGAAAGGCTTTAAGACCACAATGATTGTCATAGGTGTGCTCATTGTCCTGGGCATAGCCTCATGGTACATCTACAGGGCAGTCAAACCGCCCTTGACAAGGGACCTGAACGAGACAGAAATCATTGAATACTACTACGACGCACTGACCAACCTTGATGTCGGAGCCATGGACGAGCCCATGAAGTTCGGATACAGCGGACCAGACTCAGTTCGGGTCTCAAGCCTCTACGTAACAAGCGCAGTCCAGAAATCATATGAGGGCAATTCCCTTGTGGTCGATCCCCGCAAGTGGATTGCAGACGGAATGGGACCACTTGCGCCGAGCTCAATCGTGTACGGAGTGACGGATGTCCATGTCCAGCAGCTTTCGGATGATGTGTTCAGGGCAACAGTCACGTTGTGGACATCCTCAAACTACACTGATGACAGAAACGATATCATCTATGAAGACGGTATGGATGTCTACCAGTACACACAGGTGTCTGATTTCACATTCAAAACCCGTGGAGACTGGCGTGAGATATCATTGATTGAGACCGTCAGCCTGACTTTGAATCAGATCTTCCACGTCAGCTATCTCTGATCCAGAAAATCCTTAATGGTTTTTCCCAGAGTCCCGGTATCCTCGGGATTGATCCAGCAAACGTCTGAGAAACTCCTGAAGAATGTCATCTGGCGTTTGGCGTAGTGGATGGAGTTCATCACTATCTGTTGCCGAATATCATCAAGATCCGCAATGCTTAAGCTATCCAGGGCCTTTATCGTGGGTGCCTTTTCCAGAAACTCCCTGTATCCTATTCCCTGCATGCTCTGCCAGCTCAGGTCCGCACCCATGTCAAGAAGAGTGCGGATCTCATCTACAATACCCTGGGAGAACATTATGTCCACCCTGCTCCGTATACGCTGCTTGAGCTCATCTTTTTCCCGCGTAAGCCCTATTGAGAGAACCTTCATATCATTTCTCGGAACCGTGGGAAGAGCGAAACTGGAGAGTGGTCTCCCGCTTGTCCTGTAAACCTCAATTGCACGGGATATCCTGTATATGTCATTTTTGTTTATTCTGCCGGCGGAGACAGGGTCAATCATGCCCAGATACTCATATGCCTTATCAAGGCCTTGGTCACGGATGAATAGCTCAACTGCCTTCCTGGTCTCAGGATCAGACTGCGGGGCATCTGAGAGCCCGTACATGAAATGTTTGAAATAAAAAGCCGTCCCGCCAGAGACGACCGGAAGCCTGCCTCTTTTCCATATACCTGTGCAGGCCAGGTCCGCAAGACGTATGAAGTCCGCGACATTATAGGTTTCCCAAGGGTCTATGATATCAATCAGATGGTGCGGGATTTTATCCGTAATGCTCTTGTCGGCCTTTGCCGAGCCAATGTCCAGATGCCTGTAGACCTGGACGGAATCAGCATTCACAACCTCTCCTGAGTCAGAGAAAAAATCAAACAGCAGCTGGGTCTTGCCCACTGCTGTCGGACCGAAGAGAAATATGACGTTCTTATCCTGTTCTATGCTCAGGCTCACTTCTCTGCTGGAGTATACTCGATCTCGTCATTAAGGACTGCTGTCAGGACTGAGGAGACTACTTTCTCCTCCTCTTCCTTCTTCTCGACAGGCTCATCCTCGGAGATCACTTCTCTCTTGGCTGCCATGGCTGCAGCAACGTTCTCAGCCTTCTTGATGGCCACACAGGTCATTTCGTATACGTTGACATCTTTGTCAATCAGTTTATCAAGTGGAATGCTCAAGGTGTTACTCCTTCAATTATCAATGCAATATGAGAATATATCAGTTTTCAATTTTTCTGTAAAGCCGAGACGGCCTCCACGATCAGATCCACGATCTGCTCCGGAGTCTTCCCCTCAGTGTCAATTACAAGGTCGGCCTGGCTGGTGTCATTGTTGTCTATTCCGTAGATGCGTCCGTAGCGCTCGGTGTCATGGGCATCCCTGTCCTGGGTCTGGGCAAGACGCTCCTCGATGGTTCCTCCCTCACGTACGGATATCCTTCTTGCCCTCTCCTTGTCGGATGCGAGAAGGTAGACCTTGAAGTCTGCGTCCTTGAGCATCCAGATTGCGAGCCTTGAGCCCAGGATGCAGTTCTCCTGTGCCATGGCCATCTCCACCTGACGCCTGTCAAGCTCCTTGTCAATGTTGTCATCCCTGTTGGCCAGCGCGCAGAAGTCCCAGAAATCCATGTTCCTTTCCTTTGCCATCTGACGGAAAGTGAAATTGATCATGGGATAGCCAAGTCTTTCCGCAAGAAGCGAGGAGACTGTGGTGTTACCGCAACCGCTCTTTCCTGATACTGCTATTCTCATTTGTTTTTCCTCTTACTCTATGTTCCTGATCTGCTCTCGGATATTCTCCAGAGCATCCTTCATGTTTACAACCTCGAAGTTCACCTCCACCATCTGGCTCTTGGAACCTATGGTGTTGATCTCCCTGTTCATCTCCTGGCTCAGGAAGTCCATCCTTTTGCCCACTGCCTCCGTGCTGTCAAGGAGCTTTCGGAACTCTGCAATATGCGCACCGAGCCTGACGACCTCCTCGTTGATCGTGTATCTGTTGAGCATCACCGCCACCTCGGTGAGGATGCGGTTCTCATCATACTTCTGGTCGCCGAGCATCTCATGGATGCGGTCTGTGAGGTTGGTCCTGATCATCTCCTCAAGCTTGCCGACATTGGCCTTGACGGTCTCAAGGGACCTGGCGATTGAGTCAACCATTGCCGCAAGATCACGTCTTGTGATCTCCCCCTCGCGGGTCTTGGCTTCGTCGAACTGTTGGAGAACAATCCCAGAACAATAGTCCAAACCTTCCTGATAGGCCTCAATTCCGTCAGTTCTGCTACTTGAGAGAACACCGTCCTGTGAGACCACATCACCCATTCTTGTCTGAATCTCAAGCGCATATGAAGTGCCCATGTCCCGGATTTCCCTGAAGGCCTTCAGATAGGACTCGACCACGGCCTTGTCGACATTGACATCCACGTTGCTGCGGATGTTCTTCACCTTGACAGAGATGTCCACATGGCCCCTCTGCGCATGCTGCTTGATCAGGTCGGTGATTGTGCTCTCATATGCGGAGAGGTATGGAGGTCCGAAATAACTGATCTCCAGAAACCTGTTGTTGTAGCTCTTCAGCTCCATGGTCATGAGGTAGTTCTCGTTCTGGAACTCGGCATAGCCGTAAGCCGTCATGCTCTTCATTTCCGCCTCCATTCAATATAAACGATTCGGGTGCTAGCCCAAGGAACAAGCGAGGGACAGTGCTATCTGCACGACCCGAGCGCTGTGACGCCGGAATTGCCCCGAAGCACATGCCCCAAGAAAAAAGCAGGCTCCTAATGGAGCCCTAAGCTAATAAGTGGTTTGTGTTACTTGGCGAGCTTGGCCTTGCACTGCTTGCAGACCTTCTTTGTCTCTCCGTCGACATTAGCCTCGTAGATGGCCTTGATTCCCTCTCTCTTGCAGACAGGGCAAGTTCCACGGCCTTTGAGAGGCATCTCGTACAAACCTGATCCTCTATGTGCCTTTGACATATTGCAGCTCCTTGTGGTTTTTATCGGTTGGATTTCTAAACAATATTATCTGCCAGACACGTGAATGTCAATAAAGTCAGAACAGCACACGGGCGGTGATTCTTCCTACCGGATAGCCTCCGATAGGGATATCGATATTGCCGTAGAAACCGACCTTCCTGATGTTCACACCCAGACCCGCAGTGATTGTCCCGTGAAAGAGATCATTCCAGAGAGCCGAGTACCCTGTCCTGAATACGGTACTTGAGTCCCTGACCATGCGGAACTTCAGCTCAGCACCGGTGTTGAAGGTCCTCTCGTCATCGTTGAAGAGGTTCTTGACCTCCGCTCCCGCGCTGACAACCAGGTTGTTCATCCTCCCTCTTGAGGCGTATTCGGGCATACTCCAGTACATTCCGATTCCCGTCCCGTCGAATATCTCGGACCACTTGAATGTCATGCTGGATCCGTCCTTGTGGAGGAGGTTGTCCAGAAGCACGCCCACGAAGAACTGCCCAAGATGCATCATCATTCCTGCACGGAGCTGAATGAACTCGGAGTTCACTACCCTGTCAAATGGGGCAAAGACACTCTGCACCGGAAAGTCAAACAGACTTTCCATCGGGACATCAAGGCGCTGCTGCTGTGAGCCTCCGGTGACACCCACTCCTGCGCTGAAGAAGTTGTAGCCGGCACTGAAGTTCACATCAAGCGTCACGCTCTGCTTCAGGTCCACATGGTCGTTGTCCCTTCTGTTCTCTGCCTGGTATGAGACCTCCATCCCGGCGGTGATCATGTTGGCCACAAAAAGCGCCTCCAGGGAGGATGACGGATAGCATGGCCACTTGTCCAGGCCCATCACATCCCCTATTGTCCCGCTGACCAGGAAGGTGTACGGGTTCTCGTCAAAGAACACTGCCGCGGGGTTGCCGTAGCTCTGCATCTCAGTGCCTGACACGCTCACACCTATATTGCCCATGGCTGAGAGCCTGGGGTCATAGGCAAAAAGCATTGCGACTGAGACCAGCAGTAATAAGACTACCGCGGCGGCTTTTCTCACTTTGCGCGGTCCTGCTTAAGGGCAACGGCAACCTGATCCGGGCAAGAGGTCTGCTTGAAACCGCACTTGATCCCGCTGAGGCGGTCAATCACCTCTGAGGCCGTCATTCCCTTCATCAGGGCGGTAAGACCCTTATGGTTTCCGTCACAGCCTCCCACGAAGCTGAGATCCTGCACTCTGTCCTGATCGTCAAGGACGACTGTTATCTTCCTTGCACAGATTCCCTTAGGCTCGAATTCTATTGTTCTCATAAGTGAGAATCTTATCTCATTCTGTGATAGAATAAAAGCATGCCGGAGCAGAAAGTCTACTTCCATGTTGACCTTGACGCATTCTTTGCCTCAGTGGAGCAGCGCGATCATCCAGAATACAGGGGAAAGCCCCTGATCATCGGAGTCGTGGCACCCAGAAGCGTTGTCTCCACATGCTCCTATGAGGCACGAAAATACGGTGTCCACAGCGCCATGCCCACCATGCAGGCCTACAGGCTTTGTCCTCAGGGAATATACATACCGGGAGACATGCACCTGTACAGCCGTGTCTCAAAACAGGTCATGGCCATCCTGCGCGAATATGCTCCGGAGATGCATCAGGTATCAATCGATGAGGCATCACTGGACATGACAGGAACAAGACGCCTCTTCGGTCCGGCCAGGCAGCTTGCCATGAAGATGAAGCAGCGGGTAAAGGACGAGATCGGAATCACGATGAGCGTGGGGATAGCCACATCACCGTTCATAGCCAAGATGGCAAGTGACTACAACAAGCCCGACGGGCTGTGCCTTGTCTCTCCGGGAAAAGAACAGACGTTCATTGATGTAATCGGACTCAAGAAACTCTGGGGGCTTGGCAAGAGCGGACTTGCAGTTCTTGAAGCCCACAGGATAAGGACACCTCAGCAGGTCCGGGATATGGACATCCAGACACTCCAGAAGATGATCGGAAACTCCTTCGGACAATATCTGTATCAGGCCTGCAGAGGTCAGGATCCGGGAATAATGTTCCAGAAGTCCAAGACACATTCGATTTCAACAGAAACAACGTTCTTTGAGGATATCACAGATGAGCAGACCCTTTGTCAGGTACTTCTTGGGATGAGTTCTGAGCTCATGGCAAGATCCTTTGACGAAGGCATGATGGCACGCACGGTGGGACTGAAGCTCAGGTGGGGAGCGGACTTCAGGACAATCACTGTCCAGGACACCCCGGATGACCCGATCCTGAATGCGGACCAGATCTACAATGCAGGCAGGAAGCTTCTGTTGTCAAAGTGGAAGAGCGGTCAGGGCATAAGGCTCATAGGACTGGGCCTCTATCAGCTTTACTCAGGAGATGCACCTATTCAGGACAGTCTTTTCTCCGCCGAAGACCACAGAAAGAGAACCTTGGACAAGGTGGTCCATGATCTTGGGACAAAGGGACTGAAGCTCAGGAAGGCAAGCGAATTATCTTCTGTAGAAACGGTAGATGCTCGCTCTGTAAAACGCCATCAGAGAAAAGGAAAGGATGATTCCGCCAAGGATGTCGGTGAACCAGTGGACACCGCTGAGAAGCCTGAAAGCGACCATTGAGATCATTGCCACAATACAGATGATCCTGAAAAGCGACACCCAGAACCTGTTTCTATCGGCTGCAAAGCCAAGGAGCACAAACTCGCTGTACAGCACACAGAGTGCAAGCACCGTGTGACTAGATGGATATGAAGCCTCTGCCTCAACAGGACGCATGTTAATCACAAAGAACTCAAAGAGCACATAGAAGAACACGACCACCGCATAGTAGCACATGGTGATTATGTTTCTCCTGTGCATGTGTCTGATGCCCTTGTGTTTGATGAAATCCGCCAAAGCGGTAATTGCATTGACACCTGCCATTATCAGACAGATGTACCCCAGTGTCTCTGATGCGGCATAGCATCCCGAATCTCCGGGGAAGGCTTCGTGCACCATGGTGTTCAACGTTGAAAAACCTATTTCAGCTCCCTCGAAACCTACCGGAGCGGTATCAAAGCTCTTCACCATGTATGTGAAGACCACAAATATCACGAAAAAAGCTATTGCAATGGCAAAGTAAGCCTTCTGTCTTGTTTCTTCTCTCATTTGCTGCTGATTCCTTTGGTCTCAAGGATAAGGTCGTGCTTGAGCTCCTTGAGCTTTTTGGAGAGTGACACCTTGTAGATATGCGGGTTTATCAGTCTCTTGTATGTACGGTGGAAGTGACTCTGACTCTCTTTGGCATATGCCTGGATATCCTTGAGCTCTGTCTTCTCCATGCAGACCTTCCCGTCCTTCATGACAAGGTTCAACAGTTTCTCAAACCTGGAGTACTTGCCTGCCTTCAGCTGGAACAGATCACCGTCTGTGAACGGATGGAAGAATATCAGGTCCTTGCCAGGCTCAATCTTCTCGTCATCAAGGGTTATGAGGTCGGCAATGGCCAGATCATCCTGACCGTAGAACCTGTAAATCTGCTTGATTCCGGGGTTGGTGGTCTTTGCATATGAGTTACTGACCTTGATTGTGGGCTGGAAGGATCCGTCAGGTCTTTTCTTTGCGGCAAGCTTGTAGACTCCGCCTAGGGCGCTCTGATTCCCTCCTGTGACAAGGTTGGTGCCAACTCCCCACGAGTTGATAGGCACACCGTCGGTGACAAGTGTGGTGATGATCTCCTCCGTCAGGTCGTTGGAGACACAGATGGTGGCATCCTCAAGTCCTGCCTCATCAAGACGCTGGCGCACAGCCCTTGCAAGATAGGAGAGGTCTCCGGAATCAATTCTGACTCCAATCTTCAGGCCTTTTGCCTTCTGTTCTTTTCCGACAATAATCGCGTTCTCTATTCCGCTTCCGAGAGTGTCATAGGTGTCAATCAGAAGGATGCAGTTGTTCGGATATATCTTGGCGAACTCCCTGAACGCCTCAAGCTCGTTGTCGTAGGCCATGATCCAGCTGTGTGCCATTGTACCGCCAACCGGAATGCCAAAGACCTTGCCTGCAAGTGTGTTGCTTGTAAGCTTGCAGCCTCCGATGTATGCGGCTCTGGACGCACTGAGTCCGCCGTCCATTCCCTGTGCACGCCTAAGGCCGAACTCCATGACCGTCCCGTCCTTGGCTGCGGTACAGACCCTCATTGCCTTTGTGGCTATCAGTGTCTGGAAATTGATTGTGTTCAGAAGGAGGCTCTCTATTAGCTGGGCGTCGATGAGCTTTGTGTGTACCCTCACTAGCGGCTCGCCGGGGAACACAGTCGTCCCCTCCTTGGGTGCGTAGATGTCACCATGGAACCTGTATGTGGAAAGATAGTCCAAAAACCTCTGGTCAAAGATGTTCAGGCTCTTGAGATAGGCTATGTCGTTAGCACTGAAGTTCAGGCTCTCAAGCTGTGAGAGCATCTCACCCAGGCCCGCGAACACAGCATAACCTCCGTCAAACGGATTCTTCCTGTAGAACATGTCGAACACGACATCGGGATTCTCGTTGTTGAGATAATATCCCTGCATCATGGTCAGCTCATAGAAGTCAGTAGTCAGTGCAGAAACATCAAAAACCATACAATGCCTCCTTTTCAGGTAAAAGACTCAACGTCTGATCTCCTTGATTCCTCCCATAAGCGGGACAAGAGCCTCAGGGATCCTGACGCTTCCGTCCTCCTGCTGATAGTTCTCCAAAACGGCCACGACAGCCCTTGAGAGAGCCACAGCGGTTCCATTGAGCATGTGGACGAACTTGGTCTTTCCGTCATCGTCCTTGTATCTGACATTGAGGTTGCGGCTCTGGTAATCGGTGCAGTTGCTGGTTGATGTGACCTCTCCGTACTCGCCTTCCTCACCGCGGCCGGGCATCCATGCCTCGATGTCGAACTTGCGGTATGCCGGTGCTCCGAGATCTCCGGTGCATGTGTCCACAACCCTATATGCCAGTCCGAGTCCGCTGAAAATCTCCTCCTCAATGGAGAGAATCTCCTCATGAATGCGGTCAGAGTCCTCAGGCAGACAGATGACAAACATCTCGAGCTTTGAGAACTGGTGGACCCTGTAAAGACCCTTTGAGAACTGGCCTGCTCCGCCTGCCTCACGCCTGAAGCAGTGTGAGAGTCCTGTCATCCTGATTGGAAGCGCGCTCTTATCAAGCGTCTCTCCACTGTAGTATCCGCCCAATGTGATCTCAGCTGTTCCGACAAGTGCGGTTCCTGTTCCCTCAACGGTGTAGATGTTGCTCTCTGCTCCGCGCGGGTTGAATCCTATGCCCTCAAGGATCTCCTCCTTGGCCACGTCCGGAGTAATGAAAGGAGTGAAGCCATGCTTGATGACAATGCCCATGGCATAGTTCTCAAGTGCCATCTGGAGAAGAACGGCCTCGTTCTTGAGATAGTAGAACTTTGGTCCGCTGACCTTAGTGCCTGTCTCGAAGTCAATCAGGTCAAGCTTCTCACCGATCTGTACATGATCAAGCGGCTTGAAATTGAATACAGGTGGCTTTCCGACATACTTGATAGCGGTGTTGTCCTTATCCTCTTTTCCGACAGGTGCGCTGGGATGAGCATAGTTCGGAATCTGTCTGATGATGGTGTTGAACGCCTTGTCCACTGTCTCGAGCTCGCTCTCGGCAGCCGCAATGCGCTCCTTGATGTCACGGCCTTCCGCTATCAGTGTCTGACGAGCCTCATTGTCCATTTTGCCCTTCATTTTCTGGGCGTTCAGGTTCCTGGCGGCCCTGAGGTCCTCTGCAAGCTTCATAAGCTCGGATCTCATGTCCTGAAGCCTGATGGCCTCATCGACATCAACGTTCATGTTCCTGTCAACGATGTTCTTAGCAATCTCGTCACGTCTGGTTTTCAGCTCTCTGTAATCAATCATGTTCTTTTCCTCTGTCCGGACCCGTCTGAAGATGGCCGGATCACGACAAAACTATAATACAAAGGACAAATGCTTTCAACACGCACACGCATGCATGAGGTATACCAGTTTGCTTCAAACGTGCTATTCTTATGCCATGAAGGTCAGATCCGTACTCTTTGCCCTTCTTTTCGCAGCCTTTCTCATATTCACGCCACCGATGCTTCTCGCAGACGGCGTTGACACATACTGCTATGACTGCCTGACAAGTTTCGAACAGCTTGCCTATGATGCCATCAAGGATTGCCTGACTCATCTGATTCCAAGCTGGAACTGCGGTTCTATCCCACAGGAGACCATCCAGAAAGCATATGACTGCTTTCTGATGGATCATCCCGAGGTCTTCTGGACTGACGGCTACACTTATGTCACAAGCTATGTGAACAACTCCATCTCAGGACGCAGGGTGGAGTTCACTTACAACATGGATAAGACTGCAATAGCAGAAGCCAACAACGATATCTACCAGTCTCTGCTCGCCATTGTGTTGGAGACCGGAAGCATCTCAGCATCCTATGAGACAGTCAAGGCAATCTATGACTACATGGTCAGAAACTGCACTTATGACGAGCTTAACCTTGACCAAAGCATGTATTCTGTCATGGTGGATAAAAGCGGTGTCTGCGCCTCATTTGCAAAGGCATTCGAGTTCATAATGCAGTGCCTTGAGATCCCATGCACTGTTGTGTACGGCCGTCTGACTCAGAGCTCAGGAATGCTCAGCACCACCATAGGCCACGAATGGAACATAGTCCAGCTTGACGGCAAGTGGTACCATGTGGACATCACAAGCGGTCTTGCCATCTCGGCAGACCAGGGTTATCCCGATTACCGCTTTCTCTGCACCACCACAGAGGAGATCTGCCGCACCCACATAATCGAAAACCCGGTGCCGGTTCCGGACTGCAGCTCAAATGACCTTGAGTTCTTCCGCCTTCATGGAATGACTGTGGATACATACAGCAGACAGAACGTTGCACAGGCCATGCTGAACGGGATTGAGAACGGCACAGGTCCGATATGCCGCTTTTCCAGCTACAGGGCCTTCACTGAGGCAATAGATGATCTTTTCACACACAGTGGCATATTTCAGGCCATCAAAGATTACACGGACTTTACTGTCTCAACCATTGATTACTCGATAGACGAGCAGATGCTGACAATCAGACTTGATGTCTGAGTCAAGACAGAAAGGGAATTGAAGAATTCCCTGTTTGCGTTTACTATCATAGTTGTGAACCAGAAGTATTCCATCATCAGCAGAAAACAGGACATAGGACAACTGATAAACCAGCTCCATAGGGAGGAGTTTCTCGCAGTCGGCATCATGGACACGGGAACGGTGGAGGATCTATTTGCCACTCTCGACTGGTTCGTAGGCAACTTCAACTACTGCCTTCATGTTGTCTCTCAGTCGGAGCGCTTCCCGGTTGATGAGATGCAGGCCCGCTATCCGGACGTGACGTTCATAGTGTTCCCAAAGGCGCCTTCCCTAGCAGAGCGGGTCAACGCGCTTGCTGATGTCTGCATGACCACATACTTCCTCACAATGAGAAGCGATACCAACCTCATGAACTTCGACTGGAAGCCGATTGAGGCCAAGATGAAAGCAGAGGATCATCCTGCCATGATCAGCCCCTGGATCTTCAACAAGAGCAATGAGGAGATCCCGACATTGAGGGCACCTCACATGAGGGGAAAAGAGGTTGAGCCTCTCTCGTTCATGCCTTCTGCAAAATGCCATGAGAACCTTTATCCGTTCTTGGGAATCGGCCTTTATGACCGTGCGCTGTTCCAGCGCCTCAGAGGCTACGATGAGGAGATATCTGGCGCATACTGGCAGACACTTGATTTCGGTGTCAGATGCTGGCTCTACGGATATCCCGTCTACACGATGAGTGACATCGCGGTGCTCTTCTACTCCAAGCAGTTCCTGATTGAGGACCGCTCCGAACAGCAGGGTTTTGAGAGATTCTACTCCAAGGCCCTCTCAGTACATCAAATCAAAGGACGCAACTTCATCCGAAAGGGTCCCAAGATGATCGGAAAGGTCATTAATGAGGAAGTCAAACCAAGAATAGGATTGTACAAGACGGACTTCCAGGCCTTGTGTGAGACCTGGACTAATCCGGAGTAATTCTATCAGCTCTTATTATTTGAAACTCTTTGCCTGGTAATCAGAGACGTTCAGTACTGTCTCTCCATCAATCTGCAATGCACACGGCTTGCTGAACTCAACGGTGATGTCATGTCCCTCAAAGACAGAGACCTGTTTTGTGTGGTTAACATGCTCGCCCTTGAAGATGGACGGGAAGATCATCAGCGTGTGCAGCGCTCCGCTCTTGTGGAAGACAACAAGTGAGAGCTTATGATCCTTATTCAGCCTATCCTGCTTTGGGGCATTCATCATTCCGCCGCCGTAATAGCGTCCGTTCATTGTCGCGGCAATCCAGACCTTCTTGAAGTTGTAGACCTTACCGTCAACGGTGATCTTGGCATCGCGTGGCTTGAACTTGCCAAGAAGACCCTTGATTGCAATTCCGGCATAATTGACATCAGTCACACCGTTGGCGTGCATCTGGTCAGCGACCTCACAGCAGTATCCGTCTATTCCGTATCCCACACCGTTGATGAACAGCCAGTTCTGGCCGTTGACCACTACAGACGGGAGATTCCTGATGTACTTGGTGATGTTATAAGGTCCCTTCTCCGGATCAAGACCAAGGTCCTTCAAGAAGTCATTTCCGGTTCCGCCAGCAAAGAAGTAGATCTCGTTCTTCACTTCCACCCTGCGGATATCGTTGACAAAGTAATTAAGTGTGCCGTCTCCGCCGACAAGCACAATCTTTGCCTCAGGATCAACCTCTGCGAAGAAGCGGCGGTAGTCCATCTCATGGACTGACTTGAACACAAGCTCCTCACCCTTCAGGATTTCCTCAAGCTTGCGCGCGGTCTTTTCTCCGGTTCCTCCGGCAGCCTTTGCGTTGAACAAAATGTAATACATAACTCCCTCTCTCCTACTGTCCCAGTTCTTCTCTTATCATGGCTTCGACCTTCTCGCTGATCTCCACCGGTCTATGAGTGCTGACAAAGTCCTGGTCCAGCACTCCCAGAATCTTTATTGTGACCCTCGCCCCACCGGGGAACGGGAACCTCTTTGCAATCTGCTCGGTGTCATATGTCACCGCAACAACCACAGGAACCGTAGCATTGTGCGGGATACGGAACATGAATGCATGAACCGGACCGAGCTGACCGTCCATGCTTCTTGTCCCCTCCGGATAGAATCCTATTGAGCTGTCCTGTGACCTGAGGATGTCAACTGCATCATTGACAGTCTCCATAGCAGCTCTGGGATCATAGCGGTCTATCTCCAAGAAGCACATCTTCCTGAGAATCTTTCCGAAGAACGGAATCTTGAAATTACTCGGCTTTGATATGAACGCAATCCTGAAACGTGCCAGCTTGTACATGACCACCATCGGATCAAATCTGGAGCGGTGGTTGGCGACATAAACAAAACGGGTGTCCTGGGGAATGAGTTCCTTGCCTATCACCTTCACATGAGACCTTGAGAAGAAGCAAAGTCCCCATGTCGTGAAGGCTCCGAGGAACCTTGCAAACGCAGTGCTTTTCTTATAGACCTTCCTGGTGACGGTGAGGCTGTAGATGATGCCCATCAGAGCCCACAGGAGAATCATCCCCAGAAACAGACCCAGAACAGAGAGCAGTATGTATAACAATGCCTTCAAAATGACCATATGCCCAGCTTTTCACTATTATATCATGGATTCAATTTAGTAAAACACAGAATTACTTCTTGTTCTTACGCTTCTCCTCATCCCTGCGCTTTCTCTCCTCAGATGCCCTGATGAAGTCAGCGAATGTTCCTCCGGTAGAGCTCTCCCTTGTTGAGGAGAATGAGCTCTTGGAGAAGTCGTCTTTCTTGAATTCCCTTCTCTCCTTGGGCCTGTCAGCGTTGTTCTGACGTCTTTCCGGACGCTCAGGCCTGCTCTCCTGACGGAAATCACTACGCGGTCTGTAGTGACTTGGCTTGACGACCTCAATGACCGTCTCCCACTTGACCTGCGGAGTTGCCTTTGCAACAGCAGCCTTGACTGAGCTCTTGTGGATGACAATGGTTTTCTTGCCGCTTGATGAGGGAGATGCGGATGCAATGACTCTCTTTGTGGGAGATGCGCTTGCATGAGTCGGAACAACCTCTGCAGGTTCGATCTCAACGCGTTTTTTGACCTCCATCTCCTCATAACCGCATGAGAATCTCTGACAGACATGATGTGGTCTGTCATATTCATCAAGGACAGTCATCATGGGCCAGCCGCATGAAGGACATGGCTTAAGCTTATCGCCCATTAGGAACGGATCAAACTTATCACGGTTAGCAATGACCTGGTTCACCAGATCAGTTGCATTTTTCTTAATATCTGTTATAAACGGGGCCTCTGTTTCAGTACCCTTTGAGATCTCAGAGAGTCGCTGTTCCCATTTTCCGGTGAGCTCGGCGCTCCTCAGCTGGACAGGGACAAGCCTGACAAGCTCACGGCCTTTTGCAGTCGGAACAAGCTCTTTTCCGCGCCTCTCAATACAGTTGTTCTGAATCAGCTTCTCAATGATGTCAGCTCTGGTGGCAGGTGTTCCAAGCCCGTTCTCCAGGTGGCTCTTGAGCTCGGCATCCTCAACAAAGCGTCCGGCGTGCTCCATGGCAAACAACAGGTCTGCCTCCGTATATCTGTCAGGAGGAAGTGTGGCATTGCGCTTGAGCACCATATCCTTGATCTCCAGCTCCTCGCCCTCGGCAAGCCTCAGGATCAGCGGGTTGTCATCGCTATCGTCCTCAGATGATGCGGCGCTGCGCCTGCCGATGTCACGGGCAACATCGCGCCATCCCTGCTTGACGGGAAGAGTCAGGCGGGTGACGAACCTCTCACCTTCTGCGGAGACCTCGACAGTGGTTGTCTTGTACTCATAATCTGCGGAGAGAGTCTCTAGGAACCTTGTGATTATCAGCTCCCAGAGTGCCTTCTCATTTGCGCTGAGCTTTGTGGTGTCCACCCTCTGCTCTGTAGGAAGAAGGGCATGGTGGTCGCTGACAAGCTCATCGTTCACAAGACGTGAGAGATCTGTCCTTATTCCGTTGTGTGAGAGCTCCGATGCCCTGGCTCCGAATGCGGTTGCGCTCAATGCGGCAAGGCGGTCCGGAATGGTGGGCACTATGTCTGCTGTGATGTAGCGGCTGTCGGTTCTTGGGTAAGTGACAATCTTATAGACCTCATAGAGGCGCTGAAGTGTGTCTAAAGTCTCCTTTGCGGAGAATCCCAGGACGTTGTTCGCATCGCGCTGAAGCTCTGTCAGATCATAGGCAAGCGGCGGCTTCTCAGCCTTGGGGACTTCCCTGATGCTGGAGACAACGCCCTTTGCGCCCTTGAGCTTTGCGGCTATTTCGTTGGCCTTTGCCTCCTCGTTGATTCTGATTGTGTTGTCCGCAGAATACCAGGATGCCTTGAATGTGCCGAAATCAGCCTTGATAGTCCAATAGAAACGGCCGGCGAAATCCTCGATCTCGTCTTCCCTGCTTGTGATTAGGGCAAGGGTCGGAGTCTGTACACGGCCGGCAGACAGCCTTGTGTCAAAGTGGCAGCTCATTGCCCTTGAGACATTGTATCCGACATACCAGTCGGCATAAGAGCGGCTCTCTGCGGCGGCATAGAGGTTGTCATAGTCCGATGCGGGTCTGAGACTGGCGAATCCCTGTCGGATGGCCAGGTCTGTCTGGCTGCTGATCCAAAGTCTTCTTGCAGGCTTTGTGCATCCTGCCTGCTTGAGGATCCAGCGGGCGACAAGCTCTCCCTCACGCCCTGCATCTGTGGCGATGATCACACCCTCCACATCCTCTCTTCCGAGCAGATTCCTGACAATCTCGAATTGGTCCTTGCTTTTGTCAATGACCATGGTCTCAAGCTTTTCAGGAAGAATCGGGAGATTCCTGAGAGACCAGTGCCTGTATTCGGCTCCGTAATAATCAGGAGGACAAAGGGTGACAAGGTGCCCAAGGGCCCAGGTTACGACATAATCATCATTCTCAAGATACTTTCCCCTGTTGGTGCATCCAAGCACACGGGCAAGCTCTTTTCCCACACTTGGCTTCTCAGCCAGAACCAGTTGTTTCATAAACTAAGATGATAATAAAAACGTATAATCGTAACAACACATTTCAATAAGTTCTTGTCATTATAGTTGACTCCAATCCTCTCAGTGACTATCATTTAATTAACAAAGGAATCTTTCATAAGGAGATCTAAAATGGCTTACAGAATTACCGATTCTTGTGCAGCATGCGGAACATGCGCTGGCGAGTGCCCGGTTGAGGCAATCAACGAAGGTGACATCTATGTCATCGACCAGGACAAGTGCGCACAGTGCGGAACATGCGCATCAGTTTGCCCAGTTGGAGCAATCGTAGAGGAGTAATCTTACTTCACGGATAATTCAAAGCCATCGGTCATCCGATGGCTTTTTTTTCTCAAATGTCAATTCCCATGCAGGCAAGGCGGCTTTTGATCCTTGAAGAGACCGGCGCGAAGGCAGGATTACGTTTGAAGACATCTTTTGCGCTGCCGGTGTCCTTCAGCTTCCCGGCCTCAAGAACTGCTGCGTTTTTACACCCGTTTCCAAGAATCTCGCTCTCATGGGAGACGACAATGATTGTGCGGCCCTCTTTGTTGAGTTTTTGCAAAAGATCGCAAAGATCGTCCTGCCCTTCCGGGTCCAGACCTGCCAGAGGCTCATCGAGCATAAGCACATCAGTTTCCATGGCAAGGATTCCGGCTATGGCCACACGGCGTTTCTCGCCTCCGGAGAGGCTGAACGGAGATCTATCGAACAACTTCTCTGATATGCCGACCTGATTCAAGGCCAATTGCGCTCTATCCTTTGCATTATCTTTCGCAAGTCCCAAGTTCGAAGGTCCGAACATTACATCCTCTATCACAGAAGCACCGAAAAGCTGGTTCTCCGGAAACTGGAACACAAGGCCTACTTTGGCGTTCTCCCTAAGGATTATCTGCCCGGAAGATGGCTTTGCAAGTCCGGCAGCAAGCCTTAGTAATGTGGACTTACCAGAGCCTGAAAGCCCATATATCCCAAAAAAGTCTCCAGTTTCAACAGAAAATGAGACATCATCTAGGGCTTTCTTCTCAAACGGCGTTCCTTTGGAATATGAGTAAGTGACATTCCGGAACCTGATTATCTCACTCATAATTTGGCCACCTTTATGATTATCATAGACACCAGATAACACAGCACAATGCCATATGCCACCATGTCAATTCCGTTATACTTCAGAGGATGAAGTGTCCCTACGGTTTTTGCATTTCCGTAAAGTCTGCTGTCCATGGCATCAGAGAGCTCATCAGCTTTCCTGAATGCAGAAGCGAACAGAGGGACCACAACCGGCACCAGTGCCCTGCTTTTCTTTATCAGGCCTCCGGAGAAACACGCTCCCCTGACCTTTTGGGCATCCATCACAGTGCCTGCCTCAGCTGCCAGTATGGGTATGAACCTGAAAGCTATGGAGACCATCATGGCTATGTCATGAACCGGCACCCGCAGTGCCCTCATCCAAGAGAGCCCCTTCTCCACACCGTCTGCAAGAGTCCTGGGTTTTGTTGTCAGTGTCAGGATGTTTGACCCCAGCACCACCTCAACAGTCCTGACTGTAATCAGAATGGCCTTCCACACCCCGTCAGCGGCAAACAGAATATTAAATATGGCAGTGATTGTAAGGATGATGGAAACAGGCAGAAGCCCCTTGAGCATGTATCTGACAGGAACCCTGGAGAGAGC
>JAFZUN010000329.1 GCA_017618315.1 Spirochaetales bacterium | reverse complement strand
TCAGGTCCATCTGGAGCGCTTCGGTATTCCAGGGAAAACACTGATTGGGTCTGATTCCCATACTCCTACAGGTGGAGGTCTTGGAATGATAGCCATAGGAGCCGGTGGCCTTGATGTTGCCCTGGCCATGGCCGGTATTCCTTTCCAGATAGTCTGCCCAAAAGTGATTGAGATACGCCTTAAGGGAAAGCTCAGGCCGTTCTGCACGGCAAAGGATGTAATTCTCACAGTTCTTCAGAAGTTCGGAGTCAAGGGTAATGTGAACACGGTATTTGAGTACACAGGACCCGGAGTAACTAATCTGAGCATTCCTGAGAGAGCCACAATCTGCAATATGGGAGCCGAGTGCGGTGTGACCACATCCGTATTCCCGTCAGATGAGGCCACAAAGGCATTTCTGAAGGCTCAGGGCAGGGAGAATGACTATTCTCCGGTCACAGCAGATGCAGATGCTACCTATGACGGCCTGTTTGAGATTGATCTTGGCACTGTGGTCCCCATGGCCGCGTGCCCGCATTCACCGGGAAACGTGAAGAAGGTGAGTGAGATAGCAGGCCTGAAGGTCAACCAGATTGCAATAGGCTCATGCACCAACTCATCATATGCAGATCTCTTCAAGGCAGGTCAGATCTTGGGAGGTCAGAGCATCCATCCGGATGTCTGTCTTGCGGTGGCTCCCGGATCCAGGGAAGTCCTGCAGATGATAACTGAGGACGGAACACTCCTGAAGATGGTGAGATCCGGTGCAAGGATAATGGAGAGCGCATGCGGTTTCTGTATAGGAAACCATTTCTCTCCTAACTCCAACGGCATCAGCCTCAGGACAAACAACCGTAATTTCGAGTCACGAAGCGGTACCAAGGATGCGCAGGTATATCTTGTCAGCCCCGAGACTGCGGCTGTCAGCGCTCTGCGTGGTGTGCTTACAGATCCAATGACAGCAGGTCTTGATGAGATTCAAGTTCCTGAGGTAAAATCCTTCAAACATGATGATAATCTATTTATATTTCCGAATTCGGATGTAAAAACCACTGAAATTATCAGGGGTCCGAACATCGGAAACCCGCCCCAGTGCAGCCCGTTGACTGACAGAATCAATGCTGTAGTGGCAATAAAGGTTGGTGACAAAATTACAACTGACCATATAATGCCTGCAGGTGCAAGGTTGAAGTACCGCTCCAACATTGAGAAATACTCAGAGTTTGTCTTTGAGCCGGTTGATCCGACTTTCAGTAAGAGAGCTTCAGAGAACAAGGCAATTGGGATAAGCAACATCATTGTTGCAGGTCAAAGCTATGGACAGGGCTCATCGCGTGAGCATGCGGCTATCTGTCCCATGCATCTTGGCGTTAAAGCAGTGATGGCTCTATCAATCGAGAGGATACATCAGGCTAATCTCTGCAACTTCGGTATCCTGCCTCTTACTTTTGTCGATGAATCGGATTATCTGAGTATCTCTCAGGATGACCAGATTGAGATCAAGGACGTCCTTGCCCAGATTGAGGCAGGAAACTCTATCCTTGTCAGCAATGTGACAAAAGGCTACGTGTTCAAGATGAATCTTGAGGCAAGCGGGGCACAGAGACAGATGCTTCTTGCAGGTGGAAGGCTGAACCAGATAAAGGAGTCTCTGACTGATGGTTGATTATACAAAGGTCATATACATAGAAGGTGATGGTGTCGGCTCTGAGATAACCCCAGTGATGCGGGCAGTTCTAGATGCGGCCATGGATAAGGCATACGGCAGCTCAAAGGCCATTGCATGGGAAGAGGCATATGCCGGAGGCAAGGCAGAGATGCTGTTCAACACCACTCTGCCTGAATCCACATTGAAAAGGATCAAAGAGGTCGGTCTTGCAATCAAAGGCCCTTTGATGACTCCTGTGGGAAAAGGCGCAAGAAGCATCAACGTCGCCCTTAGACAGATTCTGGACCTCTATGTCTGTCTCAGACCCGTGAAATACTTTGACGGAGTTCCTTCTCCTGTACGCCATCCTGAGAAAGTGGACATGGTTGTGTTCAGGGAGAACACCGAGGATATCTATGCGGGCATAGAATGGGCACAGGGGACTGAAGAGGTCAACAAGGTTATCTCTTTCCTTCAGAATGAGATGACTGTCTCAAAGATCCGTTTCCCTCAGACAAGTGCCATAGGGATAAAGCCTGTGAGCAAGGAAGGCTCAGAGCGCCTCATAGGGGCCGCGATTGATTATGCTCTTGCAAATCATAGGCGCAATGTGACCCTTGTGCATAAGGGCAACATCATGAAGTTCACGGAAGGCGGTTTCCGTGCCTGGGGCTATGAGCTAGCCACTTCAAAGTATGGTGCGGTTGTCCGTGATGGAAAGACCTTCATTCCCCGAGATGGAGAACCTGATCTTGAGATAAAGGACTGCATCTGTGACGCGTTTTTGCAGAACATCCTCCTGAAGCCGGAGGACTATGATGTCGTGGCAACGCTGAACCTCAACGGTGACTATGTCTCTGACGCTCTTGCGGCTCAGGTCGGAGGAATAGGGATCTCACCCGGTGCAAATATCAACTACGACACGGGATGCGCCATCTTTGAGGCCACGCACGGTATTGCCCCTGACATTGCCGGAAAGGATATCGTGAATCCTCTTTCCTTGGTTCTCTCAGGCGAGATGCTATTAAGGCATGCCGGTTTCATCGCTGCTG
>JAFZUN010000328.1 GCA_017618315.1 Spirochaetales bacterium | reverse complement strand
TGGTGTTGAGAAGAAACTCTCAAATGAGAAGTTCATTGCCAATGCCAAGCAGGAGGCAATTGACAAGGAGAGAGGAAAGAAGGCTGAGTTCGAGGAGAAGATCGAGAAATCCAAGAAACATATAGAAGTTCTTCGTTCTTTCTGAATTATTTGGTAACTTTGTATTGTAAAATAGGTTATTATTAAGGATAGGTGATATAGATGAGAAAATTCTTGATAATACTTCTTTCAATCCTCCTGCTGCTTGTCTCATGTGCGACAAAGGAAGTCAAACAGGATGAGCCGGAGATTGAGGTTATTGAGGCTACAGTTGTGGAGACTCCGGCTCCAGTCGTTCCCGAGCCAGAGCCCGAACCGGTTGTTCCTCAGGAGGAGCCAGTTCCAGAGCCTGAGCCTGAACCTGAACCGGAATCTGAGCCTCAGCCTGTTGTTGAACCTGTTGTAGAGCAAGAAGTTATTATTGTTCCTGTTGTTGTAGAGGAGCCTGCTGTCGAACAGCCTTCAGAAGAGGACTGGAGCATGGTCATCACTGCATCTGCACCGGTGGAGGAGACAACGGAGGAACCTGAGACCAAGGAAGCTACTGAGACAAAACCTACTGAGGAAAAGGCTCCTGCATCTGCTCAGACAACAGCAAAGGCAGAGGAAGCTGCGAAACCGGCTGCAAATCCTTCTTTTGTTGATAAGATCATAGATGTGTTCAAGAAGATCGGTCAGTTCATCATGAAGGAGAAGCTGATGAGCATAGGTTTTCTTACATGCATCATAGGTGCTATTTATCTGATTGTCGCACTGATAAAAACCAGACGTCCCAGAGACAGATATGATTCATATTATGCTTATCAGGACAAGAATTATGAGGAGCAGGAACCGGAGGTCGAGCAGTCGAAACCAGAGCCGAAAAAGCAGGATACAGAGCCTGAAAATGAGGATGATGAGTTCCTGAGAAGCCTTCTCGGAGATGATAGAGACTGATATATAATAATTGATGATAATTCTGCAGGGCCTTGTTATGGCCCTGTTTTTTTGTACTATTTTAGTAATTATGAATACAAAAACTATATAGATTTATATTGAAATTATATTGCAACACTTGCGAAAAGATATTGAACTGATAATAAAATAAAAAAGACTTGTATGATTCCTGTTGATAGTATATATTTATTTTAAGGTATTTTATGGCTAAAACAGTTGCGTTCCACCTTCAGAAAGGTGGTGTTGGAAAAACCACAATCTCAGGTACTCTTGCTTGTCAGTCAGCATTGGACGGATACAAGACACTTTTGATTGATGTTGATCCTCAGGGAAATGCATCATCCTGGTTCCTGAAGAAGACCCCGAAGTATGAGCTTGCGGATGTCGTTCAGGGACGTTGCTATATCAAGGACGCACTTGTTCCGGTGGAGCAGGTTGATAACCTGTATCTGCTTCCGACATTCGGCATCGGCGGAGTTCTCAAGAACTACAGCGAGACAAAGCTTTCTGAGGAGCCGTTTGTCCTTCAGGATCTTGTTCTGGAGCTTTCAAAGGATTTTGATCATATAATCCTTGATCTTTCTCCGGGACTAGGAAGACTTGAGAGATCAGCCATAATCGCCAGTGATGAGGTCATCACACCCATGACACCTGAGGTTTTCAGCCTTGACGGTCTTGAGATCTTCATTGATGAACTCAGGAGGCTCAAGAAGAACCTCCGCAGCCAGGTCAGGCATTCAAGGGTCATAATCAACTCCTACGATGAAAGAATAAAACAACATAGAGATATACTTAAGGCGGCTCAGGAAGGGTCGTTTGAGGTCTACAGGATTCCGGTTGACCCGGTGTTCAGGAAGGCTCAGGAAGCATCCATGGCACCGCAGCTTTACAAGGAACGCGGAAGAGGACTCAAGGACAAGACACTGGAGTCCATTGCGCAGCTTGAGCGTGTCATCTGGGACTGATGGACAAATAGGAAGGCATTATGGCATTGAAGAGAAACCCTGAGGATTCCATCCAGTATGATGAAGAGATTTCCGTAACATCAAAGGCTAAGCAGCTTTTCACGAGCAGCGGCTCGGGCAAACGTAAGGCAGAGACCAAGATTCTGACTACTTTCTCAATTGAGCCTTCATTCAAGAAGGAGCTTGAGGATCTGTTCGCTGACATGGGTTTAAGCTGGGCTGGCGGAATCAGATTTTCCTTGAAAGAGTTCCTTAAGAAGTACAAGAACCAGTAATAATCAATACTACTCAATTTTGTATGTTAATACTATCTGATTTATATAAGTCAGATAGTATTTTTTATGCACTTTGCAATCAATTCTATAATTTTACCATATTTATAAATCAAAACGATATAATAATATAGAAATTATAATATCAAAAGAATATCAGAAAAATTAATTAAATATACAATAATCATACAAAAATGATATCTATTTGCCATCAGTGCAAAAATACAGCTTTATGCTACGTCTGTGAGGTAGTAAAATACTATTGATATTGTATTAGGGAGCGTCATATGCCTTGGTTTGAGAATGCTGTCATCTATCAGATTTATCCCAGGAGCTTCAAGGATTCCAACGGGGATGGAATAGGGGACCTTAAGGGAATCACGGAGAAACTTCCGTATATTAAAAATCTCGGGGTTGATGCCATCTGGCTGAGTCCGATTTATAAGAGTCCCATGAAGGATTTCGGCTATGATGTGGAGGACTACAGGGCAATTGACCCTATCTTTGGTACAATGAAGGACTTTGACCAGTTGGTAAGCAGTGCTCACGAACTTGGGCTTAAGGTCATGATGGATATGGTTCTGAACCATTCGTCAGACAAACATAAATGGTTTCTGAAAAGCAAGTTAAGAGATAGTAAGTACTCCGACTTTTATATCTGGAGAGACAAAATCCCAAACAACTGGAAAGCCTGTTTCGGTGGGAGCGCCTGGACATTTGACCAGGACCGTGGCCAGTATTATCTGCATTCCTTCCTCAAGGAGCAACCTGATCTGAACTGGCATGATGAGCAGTGCAGGAAGGCGATTTTCGACGAGGTCCGCTATTATCTGGACAAAGGAGTGGACGGATTCAGGCTGGATGTGATAAATGCCGTGGGAAAGGATCCCGAGTTGCGTTCCAACCCGTTCATGTTCGGAGAGACTCCCAGACCATATGACATGCAGAATCATATTTATGACAGGAATACAAAATACACACACGAATATATCCGCCAGCTGAGGAAAGTCATTGAGGAATATGATGACAGGGCACTTCTGGGGGAGATAATGATCCAGGGAAAGGGACAGATGGAGCAGAGCGCCTCATATACAGGCGAAAAGAACGATGAGCTTCAGCTCTGCTTTGAGTTTTCCTTGGTGAAACAGCGCCTGAAAGCCAGAAATCTCAGGAAAGTGGCCGGAAAATGGTATGAGCTTTGTTCTTTAGACAAGGGAAAGACCCCATGCTGGGTTCTCTCAAACCATGATGTTCCGCGAGCAATCAGTAGGGCTGGAGGAAAAGAAGAGATTGCAAGGATGCTTGCAGTATATCTTCTGATTCAAAGAGGCTGCAGTGTCGTGTATTTCGGCGAGGAGCTTGGGATGCTCAGTAAAGACTTTCCTCGTAAGGAGATACAGGATCCGCTCGGAAAGAGATACTGGCCTATTCACAAAGGCCGTGATGCTGAGCGAAGGCCCATGCAGTGGGATTTCTCGGATAATATGGGATTCAGCACTGCAAAGCCATGGCTTGAACCTAACTACACAAAACGGTGGCATCTTCTGACGGTTGAAAGCCAGGAGATTGACCGTGACACCATGCTTGCTCTTTACAGGGAGCTCATACGGCTCAGAAAGCAGAGGGCTGAGATCTCTAAATGCGACGCCATCTTCTGCGACTCTCTGCCACGCGGGATGCTATCCTACAGATTCGAGAAAGACAATAAGTGCACTGCTGTGGTTCTCAACATGTCAGGGAAATGGCACAGAGTCAGTCTCAAGGACGTGGCTCCGGGGTTTGAGGACATGAGAATAGCCCTCAGAACCTATAATAGGGTTAATGTCTTCATTGAGAATGGAGAGTTCTTGCTTCCGCCAGGTTTGGGAGTCGTGCTTACTAATTAAGTTATATGCTTGATATTCAAGGAATTAAATAATCAGATATCAACTTGCTTTGTAAACAAGCTGGCTATTCCTGCACCTGTATAAACAACAGTTGTGACAACGATTCCTGCAATCAGGACTCCAAGGATGATAAAGAAGTAGCTTCTCTTCCTGTCAAGTCCAAGAACCCATGCTCCGATAGTTCCCGTCCAGGCTCCTGTGATTGGTAAAGGTATTGCCACAAACAACATAAGACCTAGTAAGCCGTACTTACCAACTTTCTCTCCAACCTTTTTCCGTGCTCTCGCGACTGTCTTCTCGAACAATTTGTGGTAGAAGCCCCATTTGTCCAGAAGAATATGAAGTGTGTTGAAGAAAAGGAACCCTATGAAAGGCACAAGTGCATTCGTGATAACGCCAATCAGGAATGCCTGCCAGAGCGGTACTCCATTGAAGTAGGCGAAAGGAATAGATCCTCTGAGCTCAGAAATCGGAATGAGAGAGAGAAGAACAGTTAAAAGATATGTTCTGATCATAAGGATTCTCCTTCTGAAGCGGCTGTTTTACGGATCAGGCAGAAGTATAGTGGGCCTGCCCCATCCTGCACATCAGGTAAAACAATATAACCATGGGAAAGTGACTCGGATTTCCCGGAAAGCTCTGGATATGAAGCCAAAAGGTTCACTTCCTCAAAAAGTCCATTGCGCTTGCGTGAAAGCTTGTCAATTATCAGCTCATTTTCAAGCGGACAGATGGAACAGGTGCTGTAAAGGATATAAGCACCGTATTTTGCTGCATCCAAGGCCGCTGCAAGCATTGCAAACTGCTGTATGGCCAGTTGTTTGGGCCTGTTTGGGCTCCAGATAGACAGTGCCTTGCTGTCTGTGAGCACATGACGCTCTGAAGAGCAGGGTGCATCCAACAGAATCCTGTCATATGTATCCCTCTCATGAAGTGACCATGTGGTGCTGTCGTGTCCGGTGACCTTCACAACAGACCTGAGTTCCTGGCTCAGACAGGAGTCAAGTACACTGATAAGACGGTTCCTGCGGGAGGCTGACCTGTCGTTTGCAATGAGCCTTCCTTTACCATTTAGGCGCAATGCAATGCTCAAAGTCTTGCCTCCGGGGGCTGCACACATATCTAAAACGCAGTTGTTTTCCGAAATAGGAAGCATAGATGCAGCCAAGATTGAAGCCTTGTCCATGTAGTAGGGCTCTGTCAGCTTGTCTGACAATGACACGGGATTGGTCTCCTTCAGAAGAGCCTCGCGGAGAACAGGCCACCTGTTTCCGTAGATTTCTCCGTAGTACTGATCAAATCTCTCCTGTCCGCTTGTCTTTGCCGCCTTTGCCATAAAAATCCCCGATATGGTGTGATTACTTGTAACTATCACTAGGTTATCTTGATTTAACTTTTCAGACAAGGTTAAACTGGAATCAGCAAAATCAAAGGAGCCCAAGATGGATTATGAGAATCTTCTTCCTGAAGAGGAAGTCACAGACATAGCCGATTTCTTCAAGGTGTTCGGTGATCCGACCAGGCTCCGCATTCTTTTTCTTCTTGACTCCGGTGAAGCCAATGTAAACACAATCTCAGGCAATTTAGGAATATCACAGTCTGTCACCAGCCAGCATCTGAAGCTACTAAGGGTGGCAAGACTTGTCAGGTGGAGAAAGGACGGGAAGAACGTCATTTATTCCCTGAACGACGAGCATATCTCCAGAATCCTTGCCCTGGGTACCGAGCATTATGAAGAGACTATCGGTCCAGAGGCATGACGGATGAGAAGGCTGGTTTTAGTTTCAATTGTAATTCTTGTTTTGGTCCTCTGTTCATGTGCGACTGTTGCCAATGCTCAGACGGAGCGTTACAGCCTTGAGCAGTCCAAGAAGACCGAGTCCTCGACCGGACTCCTTATGGGTACGGTCAGTTACGGGGCCTCCGGTTTTTACTTCCCGACATCCGGTGATATCCTTGACATCTCATTGCTGAAAACCGATGCAACTACAGGCCTTGTAACTGAAATTTCACATCAGAGGCTCAGAAACTTTCAGAAATTCCCCATCCAGTTCACAGTCCGATATGACAATGCAGATCTTTCGGATGACGATTCTTGCACGCTTATTGTAACGTTGATCATTGACGATGTCGTGAAGGGACAGGGAATTGCGCTTATTCAGCGCACTTCGTCAGGTTTAGCGGAGGCTAACCTGACTTTGCTTTCAGTTTGATCTCACGTATTGGGTCATTTTTCTTGGTTTGCCATTAAAAAGTTTCAAAAAGTTTCAAAAATCGCAAAAGAAAAATTGACTGCACATGTTAAACTGTTTTAAAATCAAACTTCAAGGATTGAAAAGAGTTAGGACATAAGGAGTTGGGGATCATGCGCAAGAAGAACATAACCATATCAGACATAGCCGCCAAGACCGGTTACTCAAAGACTACAGTTTCTTTCGCGTTCAACTGGCCAAACAGGATATCGGAGGAGGCTGTTGAGAAGATTCTCGCTTGTGCAAAGGAGCTCGGCTACCATGGGAGCGGTGATCCTGACACATCCAACAGATACAAGACCATCTGTATCCTGGTGCCGGAGACCATTGAGTTCGGAAATGTTCCACTATGGGCAAAGTCTGTCTATGAGATCTACGAGGTCTGTGCCAGACGAGGCTTCATGATGTCAATGATTGACCAGAGCAGGATGAATGACTCGTTCTTTGTAAGAAGCAGCGTGGTTGACGCCTTCATGGCATTTACTCCCGAGCTTAGCACTCTTCTGCTTGATACTGCCAGAAGACGCGGTATTCCTGTTGTCAGCATCAATATTGACATCAATGAAGGCACAGAAGATGAGAAATCACAAGCCAAGATAAGCAATTCCTTGGCCTGCCTTAATATGATGATGGATCTCATCAGTGACGGCAACATCAGAGAGATGGCACCGGAAGGCTCGTTCTCACTTCTTGAGAGCAATATCTGAACCCTCTTTTCCCATAAAAGTAGACCTCTGTGCGTTTTGTGATTATATTCTACGTATAGAAACACACGCGGATTTGTCCGCATGGAGGGAAAATGGCTTTCAGTTATAACAATGATGGTGAGCAGCAGGCCGGAAATCCCAGGAACGAGAGAAAGGGGAGAGGTTTCAGATTCACTCCCAAGTTCCTGATCATCGGTATTCTGCTGATTGTTGTGATCCTCACACTCTCAACCGGTTTCTTTGTGGTTGACCAGACGGAGCAGGCTGTGATCCTGAGGTTCGGAAAGTATCTCAAGACCGTAGGACCAGGACTCCAGTTCAAGATTCCTTTCGGAGTTGATAAGAGCTACAGTGTGGAGACACAGACCGTCCAGACGATGTCGTTCGGATACAGGGCAACCACTGCCGGTAATACTTCAGGTTCTTCCACCAAATACAATTATTCCAAGTATATGGTTGAGTCCACGATGCTTACAGGAGACCTGAATATAGTTGATATCCAGTGGATCGTGCAGTACAGGATTGATGATCCGTACAAGTGGCTTTTCAAGTTGAATAATCCGTCCCAGACAATCAGTGACCTCTCAAGGTCTGTCATGAACCAGCTTGTCGGAGACCTTCCGATTCTGAGCATCATGACAAGTGAGAGAACTTCAATGGAGGTCGAGGCCCAGGACAAGCTTCAGGCCGCCCTGGACTCCTATGACATGGGCGTGAAGATTGTCACCGTAAAGCTTCAGGATATTGTTCCTCCTGCAGGTGATGTCCAGGATGCGTTCGAGGATGTCAACAAGGCCATTCAGGACATGAACAAGTACATCAACGAGGGTAAGGAGAACTACAACAGGGTTATCCCGGCAGCTGAAGGTGAGGCCAGCAAGGTGATTCAGGAGGCGCAGGGATATGCGTCTGAGAGAGTCAACACCGCAACCGGTGATGTCGCAAGGTTCAGAAGTGTCCTTGAGGAGTATGAGAAGAGTCCCGAGATCACGGCTCAGAGACTTTACATAGAGACCATGGAGGATGTCCTTGCCTCAGGTGACAACCTGACGGTCATCGACAAGAACCTGGAGAGTTTCCTGCCTGTGATGAACCTGACAAAGGAGGGTAACTGACATGAAGAAAGCGCTTATTACCCTTGCCATCGTGCTTGCACTGGTGATTATTCTGATTATTCTCGGACCGCTGTATATCCTCTCGGAAGGCGAGCAGTCCGTTGTCACAAGATTCGGAGCTATCGTCAAGGTTGAGACAACACCAGGACTCAAGTTCAAGATGCCGTTTGTGGATACCGTAGTCAGGTATTCATCCAAGATCCTCTCCTGGGACGGAGACGCACAGCGCATTCCGACCAAGGAGAACCAGTTCATCTATGTCGATCCTACCAGCCGTTGGATCATCAGTGATCCCAAGAGATTCTACGAGACTGTGAAGACCGTTGAGAACGCACAGCTGAGGCTGGATGATATCCTTGATTCAACAGTCAGGACGGTAATCTCAGAGAATTACCTCAATGAGGCAGTGCGCAACAGCAACCGCATCAACCAGATGACAGTTGTGGAGGAGGTCTCAAGCATTGAAGACCTTGAGGCTGCCGAGAGACTCAGATCCCTGACGGTGTCCAACACACAGCAGGAGTCAATTAAGGTCGGAAGACAGGGACTTTCAGACAGGATGCTTGAGCTTGCCGGAAGCTACACCAAGGAATACGGAATCACGCTGATTGATGTGGTTATCCGCCAGATCAAGTACTCCGATGACCTCACCGAGAGCGTTTATCAGAGGATGATAAAGGAAAGGAACCAGATCGCTGAGGCCTACAGGTCTTACGGACGCGGACAGCTTGCCCAGTGGGAAGGAAAGACCACCAGTGAGCAGAAGGCTATTCTATCCGGAGCATATGCACAGGCAGAGCAGATAAAGGGTATCGCAGATGCTGAGGCCACAAAGATTTACGCTGAGGCTTATGAGCTAGATCCCGAGTTCTTCGAGCTTTGGAGGACACTTGATTCCTACAGGCAGACAATGCCTGGAATGGATAAGGTACTGTCCACAGACGTGTCATATTTTGATCTTCTTTACAAGTGAACTGATTGAAGTCCACATCATTAGCTAAAAACTATGCGGACCGTTGAAACATACGGTCCGCTTTTATTATAATAATCGCGCTATGAAGAAAAGATTAATAACTTGTGCATTGCCATATGTGAACAACATCCCGCATCTTGGGAACCTGACACAGGTTCTCTCTGCGGATGTATTCGCACGTTTCTGCAGGCTCAGAGGCTATGAGACCATGTATATCTGCGGAACCGACGAGTATGGGACTGCCACCGAGACAAGGGCCGCCAAGGAAGGTGTGACCCCCAGAGAGCTCTGTGACCGTTATCATGCCATTCACCGTGACATATACAAATGGTTCAACATCCAGTTCGATTATTTCGGACGCACATCAACACCAAAGCAGACAGAGATTGTCCAGGATATCTTCAAGAGATGTGACCAGAACGGATACATCACCGAGAAAGAGACCGAGCAGCTCTACTGCCCCAAGTGCGACAGATTCCTTGCAGACCGTTTTGTGGAGGGTACATGTCCGCATTGCGGTAGCACTGATGCAAGAGGGGACCAGTGCGACAGCTGTCAGACCCTGCTGGATCCTACTGAGCTGATCAATCCGCGCTGCATGGTCTGCGGGACAACTCCTGTTATCAGAAAGACAAAGCATCTGTACCTTGACCTTCCGAAGATCCTGCCTCTTCTTGAGAAGTGGATAGATGAGACTTCGGAGACAGGTTTCTGGGCAAAGAACGCAGTTCAGGTGACAAAGAGCTGGCTTCGCGACGGTCTTAAGGAGAGGTGTATCACCAGAGACCTCAAGTGGGGTATCCCTGTTCCGAAACCTGGTTATGAGAACAAGGTCTTTTATGTCTGGTTCGATGCCCCCATCGGCTATGTCTCAATCTCTGCAAATTACACTGACGACTGGAAGAGATGGTGGCTTGAGCCTGAGAGCACAGAGCTTTTCCAGTTCATAGGAAAGGATAACATCCCGTTCCATACCGTCGTGTTCCCCGCGACACAGCTTGCTACAGGCCAGAAATGGACAATGCTCCATCACATGAGCTCAACGGAATACCTGAACTATGAGGGTGGCAAGTTCTCAAAGAGCAGGGGAATAGGTGTTTTCGGCAACGATGTCCAGGAAACAGGCATTCCGGCTGATGTCTGGAGATTCTACATGTACTACAACAGGCCTGAGAACTCCGACTTCACATTCACATGGAAGGACATGCAGGAAAAGGTCAACGGGGAGCTGATAGGAAACCTCTCCAACCTGGTGAACAGGACCCTCACATTCGTCAAGCGCTTCTATGACGGAAGCCTTGGCGCAGGCCCTGTCGATGAGGATCTTGTATCCCAGATCAAGGCAAAAGAGGAAGAGATCACAGCAATGCTTGAGAGATCTGATGAGCGTGATGCCCTCAGGACTGTCTTTGAGCTCTCGAACATCGGAAACAGGGCTTTCCAGAACTCGGAGCCTTGGAAGCTGAGAAACTCAGATCCAGAGAAGGCCAAGATGATCCTCAGGACACTTGTAGGCCTGATCAGGGATCTTGGAATAATGATTCAGCCCTATATGCCGGTGACTTCACAGAGCATTCTGGACTTCCTGGGACAGAAGGATGTCTCATGGTCTGATCTCGGTGATTATTCCAAGGAGATGAGAGTAGGCGAGGTGAGTCTTCTGTTCACAAAGCTTGAGGACTCAAGGATTGAGGAGCTCAGGATCAGATACAGCGGATCACAGGCTGAGCGTGAGGAGAGAAAGATGGAAGAAAAGAACAACAATATGGATAAGGCTGCGGAGAAGGCAGCTAAGAAAGAGGCTGCAAGGGCTGCACTGCTCGCGGCTCAGGAAGCAGAGGCAAACAAGTCGGTGGCACAGAAGTTCGCTGATAAGGTGAAGCTCACCGTGAGCAAGATCACAAAGGTGGAGCATCATCCTAACGGTGACATCCTTTATATCCTGAACCTGGACACAGGTGAGGCAGAGCCAAGGACGATTGTCTCCTCAATAGTCCCATATTACAAGGAGGAGGAGCTTCTCGGACATAACATCGTGCTTGTGAATAACCTCAAGCCTGCAAATTTCCGTGGCGTCAAGAGTAACGGAATGCTTCTTGCCGTCCAGGATCCGGATGCTCCGGAACACACCACTTGCGAGGTAATATTCGCTGATGACATCCCTGCAGGAACAAACCTTGTTCCGGAGGGGTTGGAGAATCCCTCAGAAATGAATTATGTGAAGCCGGATCATTTCTTTGATCTTCCGCTCTACACAGAGGGTGGTGTACTGATGGTTGACGGTCACAAGCTTGTCTCTGCTGAAGGAAAGACTGTCAGCTCAAAGAAATATCTCAACGGGCCTGTAGGCTGAGGACTGCGAGCCTGAAAGCTTCTCCACGGTTGAATTCATTGCAGTAGTCCTCGTAGGCGATGGCGCCGGGGGACAGGAGCACAACCTGGAGAATGTTGGATTTCGGATCAAGCAAGGAGGAGGCGGAAGTGACCGCTTCCTCCATTTTGTTATAAGGTCCGTTGAACTTGATCCTGTGTTTCTTCAGAAGCGGCAGAAGCTTTTTCTGTGTGAATGATCCGTCAAGCAGATGAACTGAGGATGCGGATTTAAGTGCCTTGAGCATATCATCCGCCTCAAGGCTGCCGTCTGATCCGCCGCAGATAAGGTGAACCGGCAGGTTCTCGAAGTTCTCCATTGTGAAGTTGGGGGCTGCAGGGATTACTGAGGAGCTGTCATTCACAAATAACGTGTTGTCGGTTCTGAGAACCATCTCAGCCCTGCCTGGAATTCCCCTGAAGCTCTTGAATGCATTGTTGATCTGTGATGTGCTGAATCCGAGCTTATGCAAAACTGCGAAAGCGGCCTTCATCTTTATAGACAGCGCCTTTGACATTCCCTTGGATGCGCTTTCGATGCTTGAGACGTTCTTGGCCTTTTTCTGGGCGAGTTTCTCGATTGCATTCTTGACATCTGAAGGGCAGATGATGTGGTTTGCATGAAGGTTGAACTCGCCGGTCCTCTCGGACGGCTTGATCTCGAACTCGCGGTTATCGTCATAGACGGATGTGATCACAGACACCTCAACATGGGGGACCTTCCTCTTCATGTAGTGGTAGGTATCCCTTGCAACCCATGAGGACATCTCAATGATGAGATACTCCGGGACATCGCCGCTGTCCCATCTTTTGAGTTCGGAGAATGCTGAGAGACCCATGTTGCCGAACATGTGTGCTTTTTTGCCCAATACGTTGAGCGCATGGCACAGCGCACTGGTGGTTGTGGCCTTGTGTCTTGCACCGGTGACACAGATTATCTTCACTTTCTTGGCTTCCGGACGGAAGGAGATGAAGGAAAGGTCATTCTCGACTCTCTTGGAGTAGGAGAGGAACTCATTATCCAGCTTAATGGTCGGGTTCTTTATCACCAGGTCTGCATTGGAGAAGTCATCAGTCATGTGCCCGCCGCAATGAATCACCGCTCCCTGCTTCTCGAGGAAGTCCAGTGAGTCGCCTAGGGAGTCCCTGCTTCTGATGTCCGTGACGGTTACGTGGTCTCCTTTGGACAGAAAGTACATTGCACTTTCAAATCCTCCTCCATGGAGCCCATAGCCGAAAATGAGTACGTTCATACTTCTCCTTTTCACATACAAAACAAACTATTTCATGAATAATTACATGATTTCATGATACTGGACTTATTTTTTTCTTTGGAGTATAGTTGCTGCTGGTCTTGAGGGACTGAAGTAAAGCGCGATATAGGACAAAAGGGTTGCGTTTCTTCCTCCGCAGACCAAGGTTTTCAAGAACACAAATGTCGACAGAACTTCTTTCTCTGGCAATTGCCATGTTTGCCGGGCTGATGATGACCCGTCTGTTCAAGGTCATGCACCTTAATTTCCCTGATGTCACGGCATTTCTGATAGCCGGTGTGCTGGTGGGGCCATATTGCCTTGGAGCTCTTGGACTTCCCGGACTGGGGTTCAACTCCTTTGAGGATGTCCAGAGTGTGGAGATAATATCCACCGTTGCCCTGGGCTTCATAGCATTCTCGATAGGAAACGAATTCAAGCTCTCTCAGATGAGGGGAACAGGCAGACAGGCTGTGGTGGTCGGTATTATGCAGGCAGTGACTGCGATGGTCTGTGTTGACATCATACTGGTAATTGTTACGCTGTTCACCGATCATCAGACCTTCAATTTGTC
>JAFZUN010000327.1 GCA_017618315.1 Spirochaetales bacterium | reverse complement strand
TCAAAGAGGTTCCTGATCTCCCTGTTCTTGCCCTCAGTGAGCACCACACTCACCTCTCTTTTTGAGAGAAGCTTATATGACTTGATCCTGTAAGGCTTTATCAGCCCTCTGTAGGCATCGTCCACGTCCTTCTTGAGTATGTCCTGGTCAACCTTAACGATGTATTCTTTCTCAGTCTCTGAAGACGGATGCATCACATGGTTCGCAAAATCCCCGTCATTGGTGAAGATGATCAGACCCTGAGAGTCTTTGTCCAGTCTTCCCACGTTGAAGAGCAGGTTTCTCTGAGGAACATCAATCAGATCACGGGCATAAGCGGTCTCGTTGGGGTCATAGTTGGTACAGACATAGCCTCTGGGCTTGTTGAGGACAAAGTAATAGCTCTGCTCCTCTGGCTCGGCCAGGACGTCATCGACATAGACAATATCGTTCTCGTTGACCTTAGTCCCAAGCTCTGTGACGATTTTGTTGTTCACGGAGACACGGCCCTCTGTTATGAGGGTCTCACAGCTTCTGCGTGAGCCTGCGCCGCATTTTGCCAGATAGCTTTGAAGTCTTATCGGATATTCAATCTTCATCCTGTTCCTTCTCAAATCGCATCCTGTCTATCTCAGACAGCTTCGGAAGCGAGCTGATGGAATCAAGCTTGAAGGTGTAAAGGAATTTCCTTGTAGTTCCGTAGAGGCACGGATGGCCCTGGATGTCCTTGCGTCCGACTACCTTTATGTAGTCGCGTTCCCTGAGGATCCTGATGATTGAATCAGAGACAACACCTCGGATCTTGGTGATCTCGCTTCTGGTGATCGGCTGGGAATAAGCCACAATGGCCAGTGTCTCCAGTGCCGCCTTTGAGAGACGCTTGTCAATCTTCCTGCCGTAGCAGGAGCGTAGCTTGTCATTGAGACTTGAGACAGGAACAAAGCTGTATGTCTCGGAATTCTCAACCAAGGCCAGACCATGGTTGTCTGAATAATAGACCTCGGAAATCTCCGATAAGGCATCAGAGACATCCCTGTCTGAAAGGCCTGTCATCTTCCCCAGGCGTTCAACAGAAAGAGGCTCATTCTCAAGATAGAGGATTGATTCAATCAGTCGTGCATTGTCACTCAGCGTCATCAGTGATGATTATATTGAGAAACAGATAATGAAACAATTGAGATTCAGGAATTTTTGAGGTAATTGTCCAGCGTGCACGCATAAACGGCTGCAGCTGTGACAGCGGCCTTAATGTCAGGGATGAACAGCGGCGAATGAAGTGACTCTGTGCATCCTGCACCCACATGGCAGAAGCTCCCGGTGCATTTATCAACAAAGAACCCGAAGTCCTCCGTAACCATGGTCGGCTGGTCCAGGACAACTACATTGTCATCACCTAGAACCTGACGTGCGCTTTTCTCCATGATTGCGGTCTCATCATCGGTGTTCACCACTCCGTCATAAGTTCCGATGATTTCAACGTCCGCACTTGCTCCGTATTTGGAGCACACTTCATTGACAGTCTTTCTCAGCTTGTCCTGCATCTCAAGCTTGTCGTCCTTGCCAAGAGTCCTGATCATGCCCTCAATATAGGCTTCTCCCGGAATAACGTTGCAGACGTTTCCGGAATTGAATATGCAGGTGGAAAGGACGCATCTGTCACCTGATGATGGTTTCAGTGTCCTGAGCCTTGTGACGGTCTCTGCCGCCACCATCAGGGCATCAATGCCCTTCTCCGGTGTGGCTCCATGACAGGATCTGCCCTTGAAACGAACCTTGAATACAGCTGAGGCTGCATAGAATTTGCCGTATCTGACTCCGATAGTACCAAGTGGAAGGTCAGGACAGACATGACCTCCGAATACTGCACCTACCCCATCCACGGCTCCGGCATCTATCATTCGCTGAGCTCCGCCTGATCTTTCCTCGTTGGGCTGGAAGAGAAACACGACATCACCCTCAAGGTTCTCCTTGTTCTGAGAAAGCAGCATGGCTGCTCCTATGGCCGATGTCATGTGGATGTCATGCCCGCATGCATGCATCACACCGGGATTCTCTGATTCAAAACCGCATTTTGTCTGTTCAGTGACAGGAAGAGCATCCATGTCGGCACGGAGAGCAACCTTTTTGCCTGTAGGTTTGCCATGCAAGGTTGCAACAAGGGCTGTGTCCAGGATTCGTCTGACATCTAGACCGATATCCTTAAGGATTCCTTCAACTCGCTTGCTTGTATAATGCTCCTCATTTCCGAGCTCAGGATGCCTGTGAAGGTCCTTCCTTATCTCAGAGAGTCTATCCTCTAGTTTTGTTGCTTCTGCAAGATAGTCCATCATTGTCCTCTCTCTGAAATATGAAGCATTCCGATGAAGTTCTCAAGCCTGTCCAGACCTTCTTTGAGCTGGTCATCGCTGTAGCAATAAGTCAGCCGTATGTGGTCATCGGAACCGAAGCAAAATCCGGGCGTGGCAGCAAGACCTGCCTCAGCTATCATTCTCTTGCAGAATGTGGCAGAATCCATGCCGAACTGTGCGATTGACGGGAACATGTAGAACGCACCCATGGGAGGCGGAACCTCAAGTCCCATATCCTTCAGGCGGCTTAACATGTATTCCCTGCGTCTTGAATATGTTTTCTTGAGCTCTACCGGATCAAAGTCCAATGCTGCAATGGCTGCCCTCTGGAACGGAGCCGGAGTTG
>JAFZUN010000044.1 GCA_017618315.1 Spirochaetales bacterium | reverse complement strand
TACTCCTGCAGTGTCAGGCCGTCGCTTGCGGTGAGGTTGACAAGAACACTCTTGGCACCATCGATCTTGGCATTCTCAAGAAGCGGATTGCTGATTGCCTGACGTGCTGCGTCAACAGCACGGTTGGCACCCTCTCCAAGGCCGATACCCATGATGGCGTCGCCCTTGCCCTTCATGACGGTGCGGACGTCTGCGAAGTCGATGTTGATCTCACCGGGCTCTGTGATGAGCTCGGAGATGCCCTGGACGCCCTGCCTGAGGACATCGTCGGCCATGAGGAAGGCCTGCTTGATCGGCGTGTTGTTCTCGGCGACCTTGAGGAGGTACTGGTTCGGGATGAGGATCAGGGTGTCGACGTTCTTGCGGAGGCGGTCGATTCCCTCGTTGGCGAACTGGAGCTTCTTGCGGCCCTCGAACGCGAACGGTGTTGTGACGACAGCGACAGTCAGGATATTAAGGCCCTTGGCCAGCTCTGCGACAACTGGAGCAGCACCTGTTCCGGTACCACCGCCCATTCCTGCAGTGATGAAGACCATGTCAGTGCCCTCGAGGATCTCACGGATCTCATCCTTGCTCTCCTCTGCAGCCTTCATTCCCATCTCAGGAATGCCGCCTGCTCCGAGACCTCCGGTAAGCTCCTTTCCGATCGGGATCCTGACCTGTGCGTTTGAGCGCTGAAGCGCCTGGACATCAGTGTTCAGGGCCACGAATGTGACCTTCTTGAGCCCGCTCTCTATCATTCTGTTTATGGCATTTCCGCCACCGCCGCCGACACCGATTACCTTGATGTCGGTAGGTGGAGTCTGTTCATCATGAAGCAAATCCTCAATAATTCCGAAATCCATATCTATCCTCTCAGATTATCGTCTTGAAGAAGCCTGAGATCTTTCCGAAGAGACCTCCTGACTTCGCCGCTCTCTTGTCTTTTTTGTTGCGGTTTCCTGCTGCGGAACCCGCCTTCTTGGCCTCAGTCTTCAGAAGACCGAGCACCGTTGTGTACTTGGGGTTGATGTATGACCTGTCAAGGCCCGGCAATGCCTCGGGGAAACCGATCCTGGCCTGCATCCTGAATATCTCAGAGGCAAGGTCTGTAACGCCTGAAAGCAGTGAGCCTCCGCCCACCAGCACAACACCGCCGCCATAAGTGCTTGGCGGAAGCTTTGAGTCCAGATCCTTCTTCAGAAGGGAGAATATCTCGGCCATGCGCGGCTCAATTATCTTGCAGAGCTCGCTCTTGGGCATCTGGATGGCAGGAAGACCACCCACCTGCGGGATAATCACCTTCTCGTCAGCCTGGACATTAGGGATATAGCAGCTTCCGCTCTCGACCTTCACCTGCTCCGCTACCATCTTCGGCTTGTTGAGCATGTAAGCGATATCGTTCGTGACGCTGCTTGAACCGAGGTCCACGCCTCCGACATAGTAAGGCGATCCGTTCTGGTATACGATCATGTTGGCGGTAGAGCCGCCCAGATTAATGAGGATAGTCCCCATCTCCTTCTCATCGGCGCTGAGCACGACCTCAGCATCGGCAAGTGATGACAGGACCAGCCTTGAGGTGCTTATTCCCGCTCTCTGAAGTGTCTTTCTTGTGTTTGAGCAATTGCTGGCAGAACCTGTGACAATTAGGACCTTGCTCTCAAGCCTGTGACCTGTCATGTCCACAGGATCCTTTATTCCGCTCTTACCGTCCACTGAAAAATCCTGGACAAGTGTGTGAAGTATTTCCCTGTCAACCGGAAGCTCAAATGCCCTTGCAACCTCTAGTGAGTGGTAAATGTCGTTTGATGAGATCTCAAGGTCCTTGGTGTTGATACCAACAACGCCCTGTGACTGTGTTCCTCCGACAGAACCTCCGCCCACGCCTGTGATGACGCTCTGAACCTCGGCTCCGGCCTGAAGCTCCGCCTCCTGG
>JAFZUN010000326.1 GCA_017618315.1 Spirochaetales bacterium | reverse complement strand
TCTGGTGCCTTTTCACCTATTTCGTGTTCTACAAGATGCTGTACATCAAGCTGCCGTTCGGCTCACTGTTCAGCTGGTTGATAAAGTAAGGAGGCCGTAAATGTCAGAGATTTTCAAAAACCTTGGACTAGGCTTCGGAACAATCGCCAACGTCCAGTCAATCATATTCATCTTTATTGGAATGTGTGTCGGAATCCTCGGAGGAGCAATTCCGGGAATCTCACCGTCAATGGCAGTTGCACTTCTTCTGCCTATCACATATTCCCTCTCACCTGTTGTCGCCATGGTCATGCTCATGGGAATCTACATCGGAGCCAACTACGGCGGATCAATCACCGCTGTCGCAATCAACACTCCGGGTACTCCGTCAGCAACCGTCACGGCATTCGACGGCTATCCGCTTCTGAAGAAAGGTCGTGCTGGAGAGGCAATGGGTATTTCTCTCTGGGCTTCAGTCTTCGGAGGAATCATCGGTGCCATCATCCTGATCTTCTTCTCAGTGCCTCTCTCAAAGGCAGCCTTGAAGTTCTGGCCGTCTGAGTATTTCGCACTCTGTATCATGGGTCTTACCACAGTCGCCACCCTTGGTGGAAAGCACTGGCAGAAGGCTCTTGTAACATGTATCTTCGGACTTCTTCTTAACACAATGGGCCTTGACCCGACATTCGGAATCAAGCGCTTCACATTCGGTGTCACAAAGCTGTTCGACGGTTTTGAGATGGTTCCGGTTCTGATCGGACTCTTCGCTCTTGGTGAGGTTCTGAACAACCTCGAGCACTTTGACCCGAAGAAGAAGGTCGAGCGCGAGAAGATCGACTACAAGCTCCCGAAGCCAAGCTATTACTGGAAGCTCAAGGGACCGATTGTCCGTGCAGGTCTTGTCGGATGTCTTATCGGTATTTTCCCGGGTGCTGGTGGAACAATCGCATCCTTCCTTGCTTATGACGTTGAGAAGCGCGTTAGCAAGAATCCTGAGGAGTTCGGTCAGGGCGCACCTGCCGGAGTCGCCGCAGCAGAGGCCTCCAACTCAGGTTCTGTCGGTGGAGCCATGGTTCCTCTTCTCACACTTGGTATTCCAGGATCCTCAACAGCAGCTGTCCTTCTGTCAGCCCTGATGATCCACAACCTGAACCCAGGACCAAAACTCTTCACAGAGCAGCCTGCACTGGTCTACGGACTTTTCGCATCAATGTTCATCGCCAACGTGTTCATGCTTCTTACAGGTACATTCGGCGCAAAGCTCTGGGTCAGAGTCGGTTACATCAAGAAGACCATCCTTTATCCTCTGATCTTCGCATTCGCCATCCTTGGAAGCTATGCAATCAAGAAGTCGATGTTCGATGTCGGTACATGTCTTGTCTTCGGTCTCATTGGATGGATGTTCAAGAAGTTCGACTATCCTTCATCACCGCTTGTACTCGGTCTTGTCCTTGGTAAGCTCATTGAGACCAACTACGTGCAGACCCTGATGGTCACAGGTCCTGTCGGATTCATCCAGAGACCTCTGACAGTCATCCTGTTCGTCATCTCAATCGCTGCCCTTGCATACCCGATCATCATTGCAAAGGTTCATGCAAAGAAGGCCGCAAAGAAGGCTGCGGAAGAGACGCCGCAGGATCCCGCTTGAGGATTGATTTTCAGTTAAGATTCCTTTGTTTATCTTGGGGCTGCAGTTGATTCTGCGGCCCCTGATTTTATTGAAATGATTATTGAATCAGGTTGGTGTGTATCCTGATTTTCTGCGGGTAATTATCCCATGCGCAAAAAAGGCATCTTCCGTTGTATTCCCATGTTACAGACTGAGTTCCATCTGGCTCAATTACCTCTTGATATTTATCCCCGAGTTCTTTAATCAGATTTTCCTTGAAAACTCTATAAGTGTCGAGGCTCAGAGCACTTCCGCTGACAATATCGAAATTGTAATTTGTTTGACCAGGTTTGTAGTTTTTATAGTAATCTGAACACTCAAGGTCCGGCAAATCCGGAAGATAAAGACCAGTCACTTCCTTGAATTGCTTACTGGACTCGGAATATGACTTGGTGACGCCACCCGGGAAGGTGGTGTTAGAGTTATCCTGATCACAGGAGACAAGTGCGACTGAAAGAATAACAACCAAAAGCAGAATTAAAAGACTTTTTCTCATGATGAATCCCCCTGAATCCATGTTTTAAGATACTACACTGCGGCACTTGCAGTCAAACCTTGTTGTTGCCAGGGGGCATCTAGGGCAACTAGAACATTTAGGGCAGCTAGAGCAACTAAGGCAACTATCTACAATTAGAAGTATTTACAGGCATTAAGCATTATCGAAAAAACAACAGAAAAAAACAGAAAAAAGTTTCTGAAAAGTGAAATATTTCCGGCAGTTTGCTCGTAAGAGGGGTTAAAGGAGAATAATATGCCAGACATTGATATTGAATCATTATTGAAAGAGCCGAAGGATCCGGATGTATATGCGAGGATAGGAAGAGCCTCAAGCCGCAATATCGACAAATCCGGACGTTTCTATCATGTAATCACAAAAACAAATGATGGAAGCGCGATCTTCCATCAGGAGTCTGGGAACTACAGGCACAGCCTGCTTTGCAAGCTTTGTGAGGAACGCAGGATCACTGTGATTTTCTCTGTCACAATGCCTAATCACACTCACGATGTGCTTCTCTGCCAGAACTGGGACTTGCTTGCGGATGTTTATAGGATTCTCAACATGAATCTCACCAAGTTCATCAGAAAGCAGAATCCAAAGAAGTTCAAAAATGGAGTAAGGATTCTCAGAAGGTATCCGACTTACATTGCTGTCAAAAATATCGTTGCATTGTTTTATCTTGGCAAATACGTTTATGACAATCCGGAGTACCTGCGCAAAGAAGGCAAGTATATCCCGAACAGTTGTTTCTGGATGTTTGAGAAAGAGTATTTCCCGGAAGCTTATGACAGCACAATCTACAAGAAACTATTCGGGCTGAGTCCCAAAGAGCTGATGGAGATATACTCAAAAATGACTGCCGAGCAGGTAATGGTGTATGCCAAGAAGCGTTTTGCAGACTGGACGGAAGCGCAGAACAAAGCAGTGTTTTTCCGTAAAGCCTGCTGACATTTCGAGACTAATTGTAGATAATTGCCTTAGTTGCTCTAGTTGCTCTAGCTGCCCTAAATGCCCTGGTTGCCTCAGTTGCAGAATACGCAAAATCCAACCGATCACGCATGAGCTGTATTACCCAAGCATCGATTTCAATATCTGGTATCCGGCTGAACCATATGTCACTGTTATTCTTGGGGCCAGATGCGGTTTATCCAATCGTCTTGGGTCTCTAATCCATCAGCACCAGGACACATGAAGGTGTCCATCCTGATTTTCCTAGAGTATCCTTCTGTTGGATAATCTAAGGCACAATAAAGAGCTCTACCGTTGAAATACCAGGATTCGTATTTGCCGTATTCACTAACTCCCCATGATGCGATATCACCAACTATTTTTTTAGTTTCATCTTCCGCGTAGAATTTCAAAAGAGTCTCATAGGTGTCATCGGACAGAGCGCTTCCGCCCACGATGTCGAAATTGTAATCGGACTGACCAGATACGTAGGATTTATAGTAATCTGACAACTCAAGGTCCGGAAGTTCCGGAAGAAGAATACCTGTCACTTCATAGAATTGCGCACGGGATGTCTCATATGACGTTGTGACACCGTCTTTCGGGTGAATGTCGTTGCCTGCATTGTCCTGATCGCATGAGACAAGTGCGACTGAAAGAAGAACAACCAGAAGTAGAACTAAGATGCTTTTTCTCATGTTGAATCCCCCTGAATCCATGTCATAAGATACAACACTGCGGTACATGCCGTCAAATCTCATCATGCGCATTTGCCAAATACGACAAAATCCAACCGATCACGCAAAGTCTGTTGCTTTTTCCTGGTGCTTCCCAGTTTATTGTCTCTACGTGTATATGGTACAATTGCTAAAAGCATTAAGGCAGTGTAGTCGGGGTAAAAATGAGAAAAGCATTTGTGTTCTTACTTGTGGTTCTTCTTTCGTTGGCTGTATTCGTCTCCTGTGATCAAGATACTGAGGACAATACATTCACAGTCACATTCGAAGGGAATGCAGAAGGTGTCACCGGACAGATGACACCGCAGAGTGTTGCCAGATATTACACTGAGAAGCTTGCCGCAAATTCCTTCACCAGAGAAGGCTGGCTGTTCAGGAGCTGGAACACTAAAGCTGACGGAAGCGGTGTCTCATATGTTGATGAGGACTCAATTCGTCTTGCAAAAGACATCACTCTTTATGCCCAGTGGACATATAACAAGGTGAAAGTCAGTTTCAAGTCCAACTATGGATTCATGCAGATTAAAGAGCAAGAGGTCACAAGGAAGACAGAGACAGAGCTGGAAGCAAATACATTCACCCGTGAAAATGATTTTGTTTTTGTCAATTGGAACACTAAGTCTGATGGAAGCGGTGACTCATATGATGACAAATCCAAGGTTACGCTATTATACGATCTTGAGCTGTACGCACAGTGGTACCATGATCAGGTCACCGTCACATTCATGCCAAACGGTGGTACCGGAGAAAGCTACAAGCAAACTGTTTACACCAACATGTCTCAGAAACTTGAGAGCTGTAGTTTTATTCCTCCTGTCGACAATACTTTCATGTACTGGACAACAAATGCAGATGGTACTGGCGACAAATACTATAATCGTGGAACTGTTAATATTAATGAGAATATTACTCTCTATGCTCAGTGGATTAACGCTGTAGTAATAGAAAGTTATATGCTTATATTTGAAGGAAATAAAACTTATACACTGATTAATAATATTGTGTTGGATAATCGTGTTATTGTTTATGGTGGAAATGCCACAATTCTCCTTCCTGATGGATTGACTCTCACAGCTCCGCAAGGAATAAGTGTTTTTGGCATGGCCGGAGGATCTCTGACAATCAACGGCAATGGAGCACTGATAGCTACAGCTGATGAAGGAAACGCTGCGATTGGAGGTAACTCAGGACAAGCAAACGGAGCCATAACCATCAATGGCGGTGTTATTACAGCAACAGGTAGTCCGACAGGTGGAGCCGGAATCGGTGGCGGAAGTGGCCAAGAG
>JAFZUN010000325.1 GCA_017618315.1 Spirochaetales bacterium | reverse complement strand
TTTTTGAACAAGCCAAGGCACAATGTGATTCTGGTTGACCACAATGAGCCTTCACAGAGCATCAGGGGTGTGGAGGAGGCAGTGATTAAGGAGATCATAGACCATCATAGGCTGGCTGCCCCCAAGACAAACCTGCCAATCTTCATTGACGCTGAACCTGTCGGGAGCACGTGCACCATAATCTACCAGCTATTTGTAAGAAACAATGTTGTTCCTGATATCGTCACATCAAAGGTTCTCCTGGCCGGTATCCTTGCGGACACAATCATTCTCAGAAGTCCAACCACCACAGGTATTGATGTTCTCTCTGTAGAGCGCCTTGCACCGCTTAGCGGAATTGCCGACTTCAAGGCGTTCGGAAAACACATGTTTGAGCGCGTGGAAGGTCTTGAGAGACGTAACCCCTCTGATGTGATCACAGCGGACATGAAGGTCTACAATGAGAACGGCTTTGACATCGGAGTGGGGCAGTGTGAGGTTCCGACCCTGCAGGATATCGGAAACTACAGCAGTAAGTATATTGATGCCTTGAATGAGGTGAAGGCCGCCAAGCATCTTGACTGGACTCTTCTGATGATCACCGATGTCCTCAAGTGCCGCAGCATCCTTCTCTCAAGCGGACACAAGCTGGAGGACAGGCTATCTTACGAGAGGGTGGAACCGCATGTATTTGACATGCATGATGCAGTTTCCCGCAAGATGCAGCTGCTACCCGAAATTATATATGCGGTAAACGGTTAACGGATTGAAGTCCCGGTTTTCTGAAAAAAACAGTGCATCCTTATTGAATCCCCTTGCATAAAAATCCAATTTGATGATAGTATTGGTGCATCTTTGTATCTATATATAGTAACACACTGCTGATAGATACTGAAATTGGAGAGAAAAGTTGCTCAAATACATGATCAAGCGGATATTGCTTGCCCTTCTCACTGTCCTGATTATCTGCATGATAACGTTCTTTGCGATGCATGCGGTTCCGGGCGGCCCGTTCAACAGGGAGAAGGCACTGTCCCAGGCGACAGTCGACGCGCTCAATGCCCGCTACGGACTTGATAAACCGCTTTTCACACAGTTCATCAACTACATGAAAGGTCTTCTTCACGGAGACTTCGGAGTATCGCTCAAGAACGGGCGTGAGATAAGTGACATCATAGCCGAGTCATTCCCGATATCGGCCAGACTGGGTCTGATGGCCATGGCCTTCGCGTTGACGCTGGGCATAATCTTCGGAAGCCTTGCTGCCATCATGCGCAACAAGCTTCCTGACAGGATCATCGTCTTCCTGTCCACGCTATTTACTGCTGTGCCGAGCTTTGTTCTTGCGACACTGCTTCTGTTAGTGTTCTCAATCAAATTAGGCTGGGTTCCGGTCTGGAGCGCCAATGAGACGCACTATGTGCTTCCTGTCATGGCTCTTGCCGCATACCCAATGGCGTACACCACGCGTCTTTCCAAGACCAGCATGCTGGATGCACTGGGACAGGACTACATCAGGACCGCCAAGTCCAAGGGTGTGGCCCGCTGGAAGGTCATCTTCAAGCATGCGCTGAAGAACTCGCTGATCCCGGTCATCACTTATGCCGGACCTCAGATTGCCTACATCATAACAGGCTCGATGGTTGTCGAGACAGTCTTCACGGTAGGCGGAATCGGAACCAAGTTCGTCAGCGGTATCAACAACCGCGACTATACACTGATAATGGCCACGACCATCTTCCTTGCGACGCTGATGGTCATCGCAACTATGATCTGCGACATTCTGTACAAGCTCGTGGATCCGCGAATCAAATACGATTGAGGAGGGCAGGATGGATCTCAAGATCAGAAGAGATGAGAACGGAAATCCCAGAAAGAGCCCTCTGAGCCTTCAGCTGAACCTCTCCAAGTTCAACGCCTCCATGTTCGAGAAGGCCACTGAGGAGGAGAAGAGGCAGCAGGATGTCATGAGTGAGAGCACAACGTTCTTCAAGGACGGAATGCGTAAGCTCTTCAAGAACCCTCTTGCAGTGGGAAGCATCATAGTCCTTGGCCTGATACTGATAATCATCATATTCGCACCGCTCTTCGTGCCGTACAGCTACGAGGAGATCCTTTCCGTCAACGGAGTCAGGGACAAGGGTGCCAAGAACCTTGCGCCTTTCACATACAGCAAGATGGAACAACAGTACATCGAGGCAGGCGGAACACGCTTCCCGCATATTTTCGGAACTGACGAGCAGTGCCGTGACTATTTCATAAGAGTTGTTTACGGAACACGAGTCAGTCTGGTTGTCGGATTCTTCGCCAGCATAATAGTCCTTATTATAGGAATGCTCTACGGAAGTATCTCTGGCTATCTCGGAGGCAAGGTCGACCTGATAATGATGAGAATCGTAGATATCATCTACTCGCTTCCGGACATGCTGATAATCATCCTGCTATCGGTTGTCCTGCAGTCAATCCTGCAGTTCAAGCCGGGCTCATTCCTGGATTCCCTTGGAACCAATATGATAAGCCTGTTCATAGTATTCGGGCTTCTGTATTGGGTAGGAATGGCACGTCTCATCAGAGGTCAGATCCTTTCCATCAAGCAGAACGAGTACATTCTGGCTTCCAAGTCAATCGGAGCTCCGACAGGAATGATCATCAGAAGGCACATCCTTCCGAACTGCATCTCGGTCATCATAATCTCGACGGCGCTTCAGATTCCGTCGGCAATTTTCACCGAGAGCTATCTGAGCTTCGTGGGTCTTGGAGTCCAAGCTCCCATGCCGTCTCTCGGATCTCTTGCCAACAGCGCACGCGGAGGCCTTCAGAGCTATCCATACAAGCTTCTGTTCCCGGCCCTTACAATCTGTCTCATAGTCCTGAGCTTCAACCTTCTGGGTGACGGTCTCAGAGACGCGTTCGATCCCAAGCTGAAGAGATGATGGCATGAAAGATGAAAAAAGTCTGAAAAAAGAACACCTTCTCAGTGTGCAGGACCTTCATACATCGTTCTTCACCGACTCAGGTGAGGTACACGCCGTCAACGGTGTCTCCTTCAATCTGGATCCCGGTGAGATTCTTGGAATTGTCGGAGAGTCAGGCTCAGGAAAGAGCGTGACCGCTTATTCGATAATGCAGATCCTTGCCTCAACCGGCAAGGTCACAGGCGGAAAGATCCTCTACAAGGGAGATGACCTTACAAAGTGGAACGAGAAGAAGCTCTCCGAGTTCCGCGGAAAGTGTGTGTCCATTATCTTCCAGGATCCCATGACCAGCCTGAACCCCGTGTTCACTATCGGTAACCAGCTGACTGAGGCAATCAAGCTTCATACGGACAAGAGGGGAAAAGATGCATGGGACAGGGCTGTGGAGCTTCTGACACTTGTCGGAATCAACGAGCCCGAACGAAGAATGCGCCAGTATCCGCACGAGCATTCAGGCGGAATGCGACAGAGAGTCATGATAGCAATGGCACTTGCCTGCGAGCCTGACATCCTGATTGCTGATGAGCCCACCACAGCCCTGGATGTCACAATTCAGGCTCAGATCCTTGAGCTGATCCAGGAGCTTCAGAAGAAGCTGGGTATGGCAGTCATCCTTGTCACGCATGACTTGGGAGTTATTGCAGAGCTTTGCGACAATATCATAGTGATGTACGGCGGAAGCATCTGTGAGCGCGGCACAGGCCGTGAGATCTTCTACAACCCGCATCATGAGTACACAAAGGGCCTTCTTAGGTCAATTCCGGATGTCAAGAATATGAAGGAGCGTCTGGTACCCATAGCGGGAACACCGATCAATATCCTGAACCTGCCCAAAGGCTGTGCGTTCTGCGCAAGATGCGATAACTGCATGAAGATCTGCCTCCAGGAGAAACCCATGGAGCTGGATATAAATGAGAACCACAAGGCCAGCTGCTGGATGAACGTCAAGGAAGCATTCGAAGGAGGTGCAAGATGAACACTCCGCTCATTGAGGTCAGGAACCTCAAGCAATACTTCCCCATCAAGACCGGCCTCTTCAAGACAGAGCTCTTGAAGGCAGTCGACGATGTCTCATTCAGCATCGATGCAGGCGAGACTCTGGGCCTTGTCGGTGAATCAGGCTGCGGAAAGACTACAGTCGGAAGAACTCTACTTCATCTTTATGAGCCCACAGCAGGCGAGGTTCTCTTCGAGGGAGAGCCTGTGACAAAGGACAACCTTCCCAAGATGAGGCAGAAGATGCAGATGGTCTTCCAGGACCCGTACTCCTCACTTGATCCCAGAATGACTGTCGAGGACATAATCGGAGAGCCTCTGGATGTCCATAAGCTATTTGAGAACAAGAAGGAGAGAAGGGATAAGATCCTGTATCTGATGAACCTTGTAGGCCTGAACGCAGAGCATGCAACACGCTATGCCCACGAGTTCTCCGGCGGTCAGAGGCAGAGGATCGGAATCGCCCGCGCACTGGCAGTGAACCCAAAGTTCATCGTCTGTGACGAGCCAGTCTCCGCTCTGGATGTCTCAATTCAGGCACAGGTGATCAACATGTTCGAGGACCTGCAGGTGAAACTGGGTGTGGCATATCTTTTCATTGCCCATGACCTTCTGGTGGTGCACCACATCTCGAACCGCATCGCCGTTATGTACCTCGGAAAGATAGTTGAGACCGGAACAGCCGACGATGTGAACTACACGTCCATCCATCCGTACACCCAGTCCCTGATGTCGGCAGTGCCGATTCCTGATCCGGACTACACCCGCCAGCGCAAGAGGATTGTGCTTCAGGGCGATGTCCCCAGTCCCCTGCACATGCCTAGCGGCTGCCCGTTCAGGACACGTTGCCGCTTTGCATGCGACAAGTGCGCAGAGGCCATGCCGCCTCTTACAGACCGCGGAGGCGGACATCAGGTTGCCTGCTGGGTCAAATGACATAGGTTTTAGGTCGCCTTGAGGCGGCTTGATAATAACTGAATCTAATGGCATGTGTGACATGCCAGAAATAAGGAGAAAAATCAATGAAGAAAACAATTGCTATCCTTTTGGTGCTTGTTTCAGCTTTCTCACTTGTTTTCGCAGCCGGCGCAAAGGAAGCCACTGTGACAAAGGAAGTGGAGAATGCAGTTGAGGAGATCATCGCAGAGGTCTACAAAGGTGCTGACTACGTTGATCCGATCAAGGGTTGGGCAAAGTACGATGCTCTGGTCGCATCCATCAAGGCTGAGACCGACACAGCCAAGAGAACCCAGATGATGCATGAGGCTGAGGACATCCTCATGAGCAACTGGTGTGTCATCCCAATCTACTACTACAATGACCTGTACATGCAGAAAAGCTATGTCAGCGGCGTCTATTCAAACCCGTTCGCAACAAAGTTCTTCCAGTATGCAACACTGTCAAACGGCTCAACAACACTGCGCATCAACCTTGCTTCAGAGCCTGATTACCTCGACCCAGCACTGAACAGCTCAGTCGACGGTGCTTGTCTCGCAGCAGCCTCATTCGCAGGTCTTTACACCTACAATGCACAGGGCGTCACAGCTCCGGCTCTTGCTGAAGGCTACACAGTTTCCGCAGACGGCCTGACCTACACAGTCAAGCTCAAGAGCGGTCTCAAGTGGTCAGACGGATCAGCTCTCACAGCAGCTGATTTCGAGTATTCATGGAAGCGTGCGGTCTCTCCTGCAACAGCAGCTGACTACGAGTACATGTTCAGCGGATTCGCAGGATATGATGAGGGTGACCTTGCAGTCAAGGCTATCGATGACACAACTCTCGAGTTCAAGCTCATCGCTCCTTGCGCTTACATCGAGGACCTCATGGCATTCCCGACATTCTTCCCTGTCAAGCAGGCAGCAGTCGAGTCCTATGCTGACTGGCTCACAAGCCCGGGCGGATGGTGCCAGGAAGCTGGTTTCGTCTCCAACGGTGCTTTCGTCTGCACAGCATGGAACCACGATGTCTCAATGACATACGAGAAGAACCCGTACTACTATGATGCAGACAACGTCAAGATCGAGAAGCTTGAGTTCATGCTCTCTGCAGATGACAACGCCATCTTCGCAGCTTACAACGCAGGCAACCTGGATCTCATCGACTCTGTTCCGACAGACGAGGTCGCAAACCTGATCGCATCCAACAACCCCGAGTTCCACGTTGTTGACGAGCTTGGAACATACTATGTCGCTTTCAATGCAAAGAGCTCACTGTTCGACGGAAAGACACCTGCTCAGGCAGCATGCATCAGAGAGGCCTTCTCAATTCTGATCGACCGTGACTACATCGTTGAGAACATCGGACAGACCGGACAGGTCGCAGCCAATGCATTCATTCCTCTCGGAATGGCAGACGGAAACGGCGGCATCTTCAAGGAGACAGCAGAGGCCGGATACTATGATGCTTATGCAATCAACAAGGATCCCGCAGGCACAGTCAACAAGGCCATTGCACTTCTCAAGGCAGCAGGCTACAAGTTCGAGAACGGAAAGCTCTCATCTGAGACTCCGATCAGCCTGACCTACCTGACCAACACCAGCTCCGGTCATATCGCTATCGCTGAGTCCATCCAGCAGGACCTTGCAACAGTCGGAATCAACCTCTCAATCCAGCAGCAGGACTGGAACGTCTTCCTCGAGGAGAGAAAGAACGGAAACTTCGACTTTGCTCGTGAGGGTTGGATTGCAGACTTCAACGACCCGATCAACATGCTTGAGATGTGGACAACAACTTCAGGTAACAACGACTGTCAGTTCGGTCGCTGATTATAAATGGTATCTTCTTCCATTTAGGGCTGTGCCTACGGGTGCAGCCCTTTTCTTTGGCCCTGGCCCTGCTTGAGGGCGGGCTGGGGGCCCTGACTGACGAAAGCTTGGGTCCAAAGTCAACTTTTTTGTCATTGAATATTGATTTTTGTCTACAAAATCAACTTTTTATTTGATAATCAACCATTTTTGTCTACATAATGAACCATGAATAAGCAGATTATAAAAGAACAGATTACTTCGCAGCGGCAGGAACTCGGAAAACTCATCAGTGCCATCGAAAAGAACAGGGTCATGAAGATTGATGGTGCCATCTATTGCAAGACAATGCGGGCCTGCACCCGCTACTACATCAAACGCACCGGCGACAAAGCTCCTGTGTACCAGAGCGAAGACAAGGGGAAAATCATCACGGATCTCTGTCTCAAATCATATGCCAGGAGGCTGAAAGATACTGCGCAGAGAGAAATAGACCAGCTGGATGGATGCCTCGCGCTTTTGGAATCCTCAGTAGATTCAAATGGAAAAGACAAGGCTGATGTAGAAGTCGTCTATGACAATCTTCCGGAGGGAATAAGGCAGCATGTCAGCCCAAGCATTTATACCGATGACGGCTACGCCGAGAAGTGGCAGGCAGAGAAATACCAGAACAGATGGGAGGGAAGGGGTTTCAAATATGAGACTCCCCGGGGCGAGAAGGTTAGATCAAAGAGCGAATGGATGATAGCCAGCATGCTCTCCGATGCAGGTGTGCCCTACCGCTATGAGGAGACCGTAGGGCTTCATGAATTATATGGAGGAGCCTTTCACCCTGATTTCACCGTCCTGAACAAAAGGACCAGAAAGGAATACTACTGGGAGCATTTCGGAAGAATGGATGACCCGAAATATGTGGAGGAGTCTTTCATGCCGAAGATCATTGACTATTACACATTTGGATTCATTCCGGGAGAGAAACTGCTGATGACTTTTGAATCAAAGGACCATCCGTTTGACATCATGCAGGTGAGAAGGCTAATAAAACCTATCTTACGTAAACAGTCAGCTGAAGCAGCCGTCAGCAATGAGGTGTTCCAGTACTAAGCACTCGCGCTCAATGGAGACGCCTGCAAAACGATCTTTGTGGGATTCTGTGGCTCTTGATGCCCTGATTGCCTCTCTTGGATCAACAAATTCAAGCTTATAACCGTTTTCAAACTCTTTTTCAGTGAGCTCCTGGCTTGCAATCTCATCCTCTGCATCGCAGAGATAATAGAAGTTGTCCTGGCAGTACTTATCACCGTTTCTGCTTTTCTGGATTCTAGTCACCATGCCATATGGGCGGGCAGTCTCCGGCTTCACAACAAGACCGGATTCCTCTCTGACCTCACGAATCAGAGTCTCTATCTTTGTCTCTGAGCCTTCCGAGCCTCCACCGGGGAACTTGTAGTAGCCGAACTTTGTGACATGGGCCATGGCGATTTTGCCGTCACGTATGATTATGCCTCTTACAGAGTGCCTGTTCCTTATCGGATCTGAATCCGAGTAGTCCTTCTTGTCCAGGGAGAAGAGGGTGGGCATGTCATGAAGAAGAACTTTGTAGATCTTTACTCTGTGCGAGCCTTTCTGGTATTGCTCAGAGTCTTGAGGTACATCTTCCTCTGAGATGAACATACCACCTGCCAGCTGGATGGATCTTTCAGATGCTACGTTGTTCACGTTGCAGGTGATGATGACATAATCCATGTCGTGCATGATGGCCAGCTTGTAGAGAAGCCTGCAAGCCTTGGAAGCGTACCTGTGACCTCTGAACGGTTCATAGATTTCGTAACCGATGTTTCCCGCAAACCAGATGACAGGGGTATGCCAGATCCTGAAACTGCAGTGTCCCACCACAGTACCGTCCAGAAGGGCAATGTCAAAGCGGTATGCGGGTACATGCTTTTTTTCGGGAACTGCTTCCTTGGTTTCTCGGAGTACCAGTTTTATCTCACTATCACGCAGGTCGGGATTGTAGAACATGTGGCAATTATACACGTATGAAGGCGGGCTGGAAATACTGCTTGTCACCAAAACCATGGTTTAGTTGTTTATAAAATGAACGCTTGCTGATTCCTCAGTTAGGGGTTAATCTGAAAGTGGTTATCATAATGAATCTTTTAACCAAGGAGAGAACAATGAGAAAGGTATTGGTTTTATTACTGGCAATTCTGATGGTGTTCACAATTGTGGCATGTAAGCAGGAGCCGGAGCAGGCAGAGGAGCCTCAGGCAACCGAGTCAGAAGGAAAGGCGAATCTTGTTAGCCAAGGTTCCAAGTCCGGAGCAAAGGCAATTGACTATAAGGGATTCAAGATTGTCGGATCATACAAAGTCGAAGAAACGACTCTCATCATCGAGGTAGGGGGAAAGGACGGAATTTACTGGCTCGGTGTTGATTCCGATGACAACGGAAAAGTAGACAGCTATCAACTGTTCTCTGAAGTCAAGTCAGGTGATACTGTGACTTTGAAGCTTTGGAATGGTGCTGCCTGGGATTCCTATCCAATGGAAGACTCAATCTTGAGCGCGCTGTTCGGAGAAGGTGGTCTTGCTGATCAGGTTCTTTATAACTCATTCGGATTTGCAGAGAATTCGCTCTTCTCTGCTCCTGAGAAAGCAGGATCACTGAGCAAGAACGGAAGAAGCTGTACCAAGTACACATCTGCTTTCACTTTTGACGGAACTGCTCTTGGTGGCAAGAAGGACATGAAGGCTGCTGAGATCACCCTCTATGTTGATAAGGAGTATGCTTTCACAGTCGCACTGGACTTCGCATTCACTGATGAGTTCAAGAATC
>JAFZUN010000324.1 GCA_017618315.1 Spirochaetales bacterium | reverse complement strand
GTTCTCGAACTGCTCGAACTGGTTGAAGATGACGATGTGCTTGCCGCGCTCTGCATCAAGCTCGTGGTACTTGTCGAAGATCTCCTTGACGTTGGACTCGCAGCCCGGGGTGGCAATTACTTCGCCGGCAACGGTCTTGAGCCACTCGAATCTCTCCTTTGACATCTCTGCCGGGAGAATTGCGATGCTCTGGCATCCCAGAAGGGCGCTGTTGTATGCTCCGCCGCGGCAGTAGTTGCCGGTTGAGGGCCAGACTGCCTGCTGGTTCATGGCGTCGAAGTTACCGGTGGCAAGTGCCGGTGCAAGACAGGAGTAGGTTGCTCCGACCTTGTGCGCGCCTGTGGGGAAGTACTTTCCAACAAGGGCAAGGATCCTTGCCTTGACGCCTGTGAGCTGCTTTGGGATCTCTATGTAGTTGACTCCTCCGAAGCCGCCGCCCTGCATGACGGGCTCATTGTGCCATGTGACCCTGAAAAGGTTCACGGGGTTCACGTCCCAGAGACCTGTCTTGGCAAGTTTTGCCTTGATCTCGGCAGGGACTGTTGACGGGTCCACCATCTGCTTGAAAGTCGGAAGAAGGATTCCCTTCTCCTTACATACCTTGATGTTTCTGGCCCTGACTTCAGGGTTGACATTCAGATTGATCAGCATTTATATCCTCCAAAAAAGGTTTCAAAATCTTAGGGCGGCAAGGCCGCAAACGCAGCCACTCAGCAACCAGGGCAGCTAGGGCTACTATGGCAACTAAAGCAGCTAGGGCAACTAAGGCAGCTAGGGCAACTAGCGCAACTAGAGCAATCAAATGCAACTAGCATAACCGAAGGCCACCAGCCACATAACCACCCATTCTGATTATCTCACAGGTCCGTCAGCTTGTAAACAGAAAGTAGCCAAAACTGTTGCGCTTTGTTGCAAAATTTGATTTGACTTTGCCCGTTTATGGTCTAAAATGAAAGCAGGAAAACACTATTAAAATAATAAAAGCAAAAGGAGACGGACATGGGAGACAGAATGAGACCGGTTCCATTCGAGGAGCTGATTGAGAGGATTTTCTCCGAATACCGCAATCATGGCACTATATTCGGAATCCACAAGGAGGATTTCTTCAGACCGAGCGGAAGGCACGGCATAACGGTCTTCGGACAGAAGTGCGCAACCCCACTTGGACCTGCAGCTGGCCCACACACACAGCTTGCGCAGAACATAGTCAGCGCCTACATGGTCGGCGGCCGCTTCATGGAGCTCAAGACGGTGCAGATCATGGACCATCTGGAGATAGCCAAGCCATGCATAGACGCCCGCGACGAGGGCCACAATGTGGAGTGGTCCACCGAGTACACGCTCGAGAAAGCCTATGACGAGTACCTCAAGGCATGGTTCGCGGTGCACCTCATCCAGGCCGCGTTCACCGGCAAGAGTGCAGATCCCGACTTCATCTTCAACATGAGCGTGGGATACAACCTAGACGGAATCAAGCAGCCCAAGATGCAGACATACATCGACAACATGATTGATGCCACAAGGAGCCCGCTCTTTGCCGAGTACAAGGCACAGCTCAAGAACATCATTGAGGAGGGGGACCTTCTGGAGGGAACCGACCTTGAGGGCCACGAAAAGGCACTTAAGGGCCTTGAGGAGCGCATCAGCGCCAACATCGGCCCGAGTGTCACCATCTCCACCATGCACGGCTGCCCGCCCAAGGAGATCGAGGCCATCTGCTCCTACATGCTCACGGAGAAGCACCTCAACACCTTTGTAAAGCTCAACCCGACGCTTCTGGGCTATGACAAGGTCAGGGATATCCTGGACAGCATTGGCTTCAAGCACGTGGGACTGAGAAGGGAGAGCTTCGAGCATGACCTTCAGTATATCGATGCCCTTGCCATGCTCCACCGTCTGGTGGACCTTGCAAAGAAGGAGGGGCTTGGATTCGGTGTCAAGCTGACCAACACCCTGGGCAACATCAACGACGGCTCTGTTCTTCCCGGAGACGAGAAGTACATGTCCGGCCGTGCGCTCCTGCCTATTAGCACAACAGTTGCAGCACGTCTGAGCGAGGAGTTCAAGGGAAAGCTTCCAGTGTCCTACAGCGGCGGCTGCACCATCTTCAGCGTGCAGGACATCTTTGACACAGGAATCAGGCCAATCACCATGGCGACCGACATGCTCAAGCCGGGCGGATATGCCCGCATGGCCCGCATGGCAGAGAAGCTTGAGAATGAGAGCAAGACCTGGGGCAGGACCGACATTGACGTGGAGGCTGTCAAGGAGCTCGCAAACAACGCCAGAAAGGCCTACTACTCGCAGCGTGAGTTCAGAGGCGAGCGCCAGGCCAAGGTCAATGATGATCTTCCAATCTTTGACTGCTACGTGTCCCCATGCATGCAGGCATGCCCGATACATCAGAACATCCCCGACTATGTCTCCCTTGTGGGAGAGGGCCGCTACGCCGAGGCCCTGGGCATAATCTACGAGGAGAACGCGCTGCCCAACATCCTCTGCAACATCTGCGACCACCAGTGTCAGTTCCACTGCGCAAGGATGGACTATGAGGGCGCGGTGCACATCCGCGACATGAAGAAGATCGCCGTGGAGAAGGGAATGAACGACTTCCTGAGCCAGTGGCAGAAGCCCCAGGCTCCCGCTGATGTGAAGGCAGCGGTCGTTGGCGCGGGTCCTGCAGGCCTTGCCGCATCTTTCTTCCTGGCAAGATCAGGTTTTGACACCACAGTGTTTGAGAAAGCCGCAAATGCAGGCGGAGTTGTTGCCAACATCATCCCGAAGTTCCGCATTGATCCTGCCGCGGTTCAGGCTGACATCCAGCATGTGGCAGACCACGGCGTGAAGTTCGTCTACAACAGCAAGATGGATGATGTTACGGTCAAGGCCCTGAAGGACGCGGGATTCGACTACATCTACTATGCCATTGGAAGTGAGAAGGACAACCTGATCAAGGTTGAGGGCGCCAAGGAGAAGACCATAGCAGCCCTTGAGTTCCTTGAGGGCTTCCATGATGAGGGCAAGGCCCTTGATCTCGGAAAGCACGTTGTGGTCACAGGTGGCGGAAACACCGCAATGGACGCAGCCAGGGCCGCAAGGCGTGTTGCCGGCGTTGAGGATGTGACAGTAGTCTACAGAAGAACCGAGAACGAGATGCCTGCCGATCCTGAGGAATACAGGATGGCACTTGATGACGGAATCTCCTTCATCTTCCTGGCAAATCCTGCCAGTATCGCTGACGGAAAGCTCACCTGCGCCAAGATGGCTCTGGGAGAGCCCGACGCATCAGGCAGAAGGCGCCCTGTGGAGACTTCAGAGAAGCTTGAGCTTGCATGCGACACACTGATCACCGCAATAGGTGAGCATGCGGACACCGATGCCCTGAAGTATCTGGGAGTGCCGGTGACGGAGAAGGGCTGGCCTGAGGTCAACTCCGAGACTAAGGAAACCAAGGTAAAGGGAGTCTACGCGATAGGAGACGTCAACGGACCTTCAACGGTTGTAAGATGCATCGCCGCCGCAAGGGCTGCAGTTGAGGACACCATAGACAAGGTCTTTGATGAGATTAAG
>JAFZUN010000323.1 GCA_017618315.1 Spirochaetales bacterium | reverse complement strand
GGACAATCCGGAGGTAGAAGGTATCTTCCATATGCATTTACTGAATCAGGGATATACATGCTCATGACAGTATTGAAGGGCGATCTTGCCGTCAAACAGAGCAAGGCATTGATCCGCACATTCCGTGCGATGAAGGACTACATTGTCGAGAACAGGTCAATCGCAGGCCAGCATGAGCTCTTGCAGCTGTCACTTCAGGTGAATGAGAACAGGATGCAGACCGAACAGATCAGGGAGGAGTTGTCGGAACTCGGCTGTCAGATGTCATCCGTGATGGACAAGCTGGGCAATGTTGTGGAGAGATCGGAGATCGCTCCCTTCATGCTGGACTTCAGCAGACCTGAGGAGAGAAAGGAGTACCTCTTCCTTGACGGCCAGCCCATGAGATCGGATCTGGCTTACATGGAGATCTACGGAAGAGCCACTAAGAGTATCCATATCATAGACGACTACATAAGCCTCAAGACACTGCATCTGCTCTGCGGTGTGGACAGCAAGATAAGCATAACAATAATATCAGACAACCTGAGGGGCATGCTCCACATGAGTGACTATCATGACTGTCAGAGGGAGAACCCTGACTTCAAGGTGGATCTCATCAGGAGCATGGGGGTGTCGCACGACAGGTTCATAATGCTGGACCATCAGACAGATGGAGAGAGGCTCTTCCACTGCGGGCCGTCATCAAAGGATTCGGGGAACAGGATCTCCGCCATATCGGAGTTCTGTGATCCTGAGATCAGGGCATTGTTCAGCAGGAGGCTTTCCGTGATGCTGGAGAATCCGGAGCTCATGCTCTCATGAACAGCTTCCGGGTTGAACTGACTATCTGTTAACTTTTCCATGTGATTTCGCCATGAAAAGTTAACAGTGATTACTTTTGGACTCTGAATAATGGGAAAAAGTATACAACAGAGATATGAACAAGACAGAGATAATAAAGATTTTAAAAGAGACAGCCAGTATGCTGGATAGTATCGTGGATACAGTCAATAACTCGCATCTTCCTGATGAACATTTGAATATCAAGAATCTTAGGGGAAAACCTGCATTCTTCTGCCGCACTAAGGACGGAAAGCAGGTTTATGTGAAGCAGTCGGAAAGTGAGCACATCAGGTATCTTTCATCAAAACACTATGACCGAAAACTCAAGGCAGCGGCAGAGAAGGAGAAAAGGCAGATTGATAGATGCATTGGAATCCTTTTGACGGATCTTGATTCATCTGATGTGGATAAGGTATCAGATAATCTCCCCGAGGTAGTAAGGGAAAACGCGATACTATCCGAATTGACAAGTGAGGGGTATGCTCGGAAGTGGCAGGAAGGAAACAGTGTTGTCAAGAAGAGGAGAACCCACAAGAAAGACGACTACCACAAATACAAGACCCTGAGAGGGGATTATGTAGGATCAAAGAGCGAGGAAATCATAGCTGACAGGTTATTTGCACGAGGTGTTCCTTATCATTACGAGATTGCCTTTACTCCCGAGGCCACAGTTAACAAGTCAAAGCCTGTATATGATGATTGCGGAATAATAACCGGCTATGAGACGTTGGGTTTCAGTCCTGAAGCAGAAGATACTTTGCATCCTGATTTCTATGTTCTGAATAAGAGGACAATGAAGGCATATTACTGGGAGCATCTTGGACGGATGGACGACCCTGCATACTGTTTGAAGAATTTCAATAGATTTATGAGAATACTGGATTCTGGCTATATCATTGGGGAGGATCTGCTGGTTACACATGAGGACTCGAAGCACCCCCTTATGACGGAAAGAATTGATGAGATAATAGATAAATATCTCATTTGACAATAGGCTTCTGGTTCTATTTCTGTTAAGTCCGTGTTCATTCGTGTTCCATGAACACCTTGAATACGGACTTGAGCGAGGAGCCGTGCATTACAGCACCGGCGGGCGGCTGCGCCTTTGTCTCTCACGGATGATGATATGACTGTGATCACGTGATGCTTTCTGTAGGACTCTTTGCAATCAGCACATAATGACCAACAGAAAAAACTTGAAGTTTTTTCCTGGAAGCTGAAATATTTCTGGCACTTTTCTCGTATATATGGGCAAAGGGCAATGGCCGGAGTCTCCGGAATGTCCTCTGATCAAAACGACACGGGAGAAAAGTATCATGTGTGGAAAGAGAAAAGATCATGTGAATGACGAGAATAAGGACAGGCTCTTCAAGTTCGTGTTCGGTAGACCTGAGAACAAGAGATGGCTGCTGAGCCTCTACAATGCGGTGAACCACTCGCATTATGAGAATCCCGATGACATCAGGATCACCACAATCGAGGATGTGATATACATGTCAAGGAAAAACGACCTGTCATTCCTGATAGGGGACACAATGTCATTCTACGAGCACCAGAGTACCCATAACCCGAACATCCCTCTGAGGATGATGATATATGCGGGGATGGTGTACTCGAAGTTTGTTCATGACAAGGGCAACGGGGTGAGCCTGTACAGCCCGGTGGTGCAGAAGGTGCCTGTGCCCAAGCTCATCTGCTTCTACAACGGAACCAGGGACATAGGGGAGAGCGTTGTGCTGAGACTTTCTGAGGACATGCCGGGATGGGATGAGTCCGACATAGACGCCAGGGTGCTGGTGCTCAACATCAACAGGGGGAGGAACAGGGACCTGATGGAGTCATGCAAACCGCTTTCGGAGTATTCACTTTTCGTGTCTGATGTGAGAGAATCATACAGGGAGACAGGCGACATGGACATGGCCCTGGAGACGGCAATCAGGAATCTACCTGCGGATTCCGAGATCAGGTCATTCATGGAGTCGAACCTGGCGGAGGTGAAGATGAAGTGCCTTACTGAGTACAATGAGGAAAAGGAGATGTCCATCATTAGGAGGCAGCTGTTTGACGAAGGACTTTCAGAAGGTAGGACTGAAGGTCTTGCTGAAGGTGCTGACATGATGGCTAATCTTATGGCAATACTTCTGAAAGCCGGAAGAACAGATGATGCTTTGATGGCAGCAGAAAACCCAGAATACAGGGAAAAGCTGTTTAAGGAGTTCGGAATATCCTGATTTGGATCAGACTTTCACAAGCACGGAGGCTTCTTTCTTTTCTCCAGCGGGAATGAGGAAGCCTTTTTGTTTCACTCCGTCAACCCAGAGGCCGGTCTCTTCACCTTTGCCTGCCCGCTTGACAGTGATGCTGTAGTTTGTTCCCCTGAAGAGTCTCGTGGCGCTGTATCCGTCCATCCACTTGGGAATGCAAGGGGTGACACTCAGACCGTCATAGTCCGGGACTATGCCCAGGATGCCCTGACTGATTGAGAGGAATGTCCATGCGGCGGTTCCGGTGAGCCAGCTGTTCTTGGCCTCCCCGAATCTGGGGGAGTCTTTTCCCGCTATCATCTGAGAGTAGACATAAGGCTCAGTCCTGTGAATGTCGGAGATGTCCTCTATGAATGCAGGACAGATCTTCTGGTAAAGATCCCAGGCCTCATCTGCATGACCCAGCACGGTCTCGGCCATTGTGATCCACGGATTGTTGTGGCAGAAAATTCCTGCATTCTCCTTGACTCCTGGCGGATAGCTTGAGATCTCACCCAGTTCCAGATGATAGCGCCTGAATGGAGGATTGTTCAGCACAACGCCGTATTTGGTCTCCAGACGCTCATGCACGCTCTTCATTGCCTGTGCAGCCTCACCGGTCTCTTTCCCGATTCCGGCCATCACACACATTCCCTGAGGCTCGATGAATATCTGGGCCTCCTCGTTCTTATGAGTTCCCACCGGTCTTGAGAATGCATCATAGGCTCTGAGGAACCACTGTCCATCCCATCCATCCGTAAGAACCGCCTGTTCCATTGCGGCTATGTGCCTGGCACACTCATCTGCCTCATTCTTATTACCCATTATGCGGCAGATTCTCTCATAAGCCTTGCCGTACTTGACGAACATGCCTGCGATGAAGACGCTCTCTGCCACAGGACCCCCGCTGGGGCCAGTTGTCTGAAAGCTTTCTCCTGGCTGGGAAGAGAAGCAGTTGAGATTCAGGCAGTCATTCCAGTCTGCCCTTCCGATAAGCGGAAGTCCATGAGGCCCAAGATGCGTGACAGTGTAGTTGAAGCTGCGTCTCAGATGCTCCATCAGTGGCTGGGAGAGATCAGGATTGTTGTCAAACGGAACCATCTCGTCAAGGATTGAGTAGTCACCTGTCTCACGGATATAAGCATCAGTTCCTGCAATGAGCCAGAGAGGATCATCATTAAAGCCGCTTCCGACTGCCAGGTTTCCGCGCTTTGTCAGAGGCTGGTACTGGTGGTAGGAAGATCCGTCGGGGAACTGTGTGGCAGCAATATCCAGTATCCTGGCACGTGCACGGCCGGGAATCATGTGGACAAAGCCAAGAAGATCCTGGCAGGAGTCCCTGAAGCCCATGCCGCGGCCCATACCGCTCTCAAAGTAGCTTGCGCTTCTTGACATGTTGAATGTCACCATGCACTGGTACTGGTTCCAGGTGTTGACCATGCGGTCAAGCTTCGGATCTGAGCTTTTAATCCTGAACTTCCTGAGAAGATTGTTCCAGAGGGTCTGAAGTTCATCAAATGCTGCAGAAACTTTAGCATCTGTATAATAACGGACCATCATCTGCTCGGCTCTGGTCCTGTTCACAGCATCTAGGTTGTCCCATTTCTCATCTTCGGGATTCTCTATGTAGCCCAGACCGAACACTACCGTGTACTCCTCACTGGCCTTCAGTGTGATGTCCAGCTGATGGGCTCCGCAAGGTCTCCAGCCGTGAGCCACAGAATTGCGGCATTTTCCCTCAAGAACCGCATCAGGTGCAGATGCACATCCGTAAGGTCCATTGAAGATGTCCATGTCTGTATCAAAGCCATCGACATTCCTGTTGCACCAGAAAATGCTGTAATGGTTTCTTCTCTCACGGTACTCGGTCTTATGGTAGATCGCGCTGTTGTGAATCTCGACCTCTCCGGTACTGTAGTTGCGCTGGAAGTTTGTGGAGTCATCATTGGCGTCCCAGAGGCAGAACTCTACAAAGCTGAAAAGCTGTATCTTTCTGGTCTCTGATGAGTTGTTCTTGATGCTCACATGATAAAGAAGCACGTTGTCATCTGCCGGAACAAACATCTTCTGGCTGACGCTGATTCCGTCTTTTGACCCGTTGAAGATGCTGTAGCCCATGCCGTGACGGCACTCATAAGAGTCGAGCTCTGTCTTGACCGGCTGCCATGAAGGATTCCAGATGACAGGGGAGCCGGAGCTTGCATCACGGATATAAAGCCTGAAGCCTTCCTGATCCAGGGGATTGTTGTTGTAGCGGTAACGTGTCAGACGTCTGAGCCTTGCATCCCTGTAGAATGCATAGCCGCCTGCGGTATTTGAGATGAGGGTGAAGAAATCCCTGCATCCCAGATAGTTGATCCAGGGAAGGGGAGTCCTAGGTGTCTCAATGACATATTCTCTGTTCTCATCATCAAAATGTCCGTACTTCATAACTTCCTCCTGTCAGTCTCCATAGCCTGCCATGACATCCCTGAGATAGTATGCGCTGTCTTTTGGAATCCTCTCCTGTGTCTCATAATCGCAGTAAACAATTCCGAATCTCTTGCTGTAGCCGTGGGTCCACTCATAGTTGTCTATGAAGCTCCAGCAGAAATAACCCTTGAGGGGAATGCCCTCACGAACTGCCTTGGCGCAGATTTCCAGATGATCTGCCAGATATCTTATCCTCTGCACGTCATGGACACGCTTCTCTCCGGTTTTCGGCTCAACTTCTAGCTTGTCATCACATGCGGCTCCGTTCTCGGTTATGAATATGGGGAGTATCCCGCCTGTGTAGGTACTTGCCCAACTGAGCAGTCTCAGAAGCCCGTGCGGGGTGATTGCCCAGTTTATTCCTGAGGTCCGCTCCTCCCAGCGGGGAGCCTCCTCTGCATTGAACGGGGCTGTATCTGACCAGCGAATGACATGTTCGCTATAGTAGTTGATTCCGAGGAAATCTATCGGCTGGGAGATTATCTCCATGTCGCCTTTCTCAACGGGGAAGACCCATCCGAGTTCTTTTGTCGCATAATCAGGATACTGTTTGTGAAACAGCGGGGCCATGAAAACCTCGCTCCTGATGGCCCTGTGATGATCACATGCGATCCTGTCTTTGGGATCTGATGTCGCAGGCCTCGGTGTCTCCAGGTTGTGGGTTATTCCGATAGGGGCCTTGAGTCCGGTTTTCCGGTATTCCTCAACAATCAGCCCATGTGCCAGATTCACATGATGGATGCTTCTTATGTACTGGTCCTTGTCCTTGACTCCTGGCGCGTGGGTTCCCAGAAGATAGCCTAGTGTTGTGATGCACATGGCCTCGTTGATGGTGATCCACATGTCGACCAGGTCTCCGAGCTCCTTGAAAAGGACCTTGGCAAGATAGGCCAGTTTGTAGGATGTGGTTCGCTCTGCCCAGCCGCCCTCTGCCTGGATCTCACTCGGCATGTCCCAATGGTAGATGGTGCAGCAGGCTTTCATCCCATGTGCATGAAGCTCGGTGCATAAGTTTCTGTAATACTCAATGCCCTTGGGGTTGACGGCAGTTTTTCCGTTAGGCAGCACTCTGGACCAGGAGACAGAGAACCTGTAGTACTTGAAACCCAGGGAGGACATGAGCTTTATATCCTCTTTATATCTATGGTATTGATCTGCCGCAACGCTTCCGTCCTGGGCGTTATAGACTGCACCAGGAACTTTGGAGAAGTCGTCCCAGATGCACGGAGTCCTTCCGTCCTCACTTCCGGCTCCTTCAACCTGATAGCTTGCAGTAGCTGTTCCCAATATGAAGTCATCTGGAAGATCGGGTTTACAGAACATTGCTGTTGTCTCCTAATTTTGTTGTCATTTTCATGTTGACGTGTAGTCCTAGGTAATGATAACCTATGTTTGTACACTGTGTAAACAAACTTCGAAAAAAAGATTCAAGTATTGTTTTCCGGTGCTTTTCCGGGAGGAGAGGAAATGCCTGTTGACAACAACCTGTTTCAGAAAAACGCGAACACTTCTCTGGTTGCGCGTCTCATCTGGCAGCGCAAAAGCATATCACGTGCAGAAATAGCCAGGGAGCTGAATCTCTACAGGTCAACAGTCACAAACATCACATCCTATCTGATCGGCTCAGGAGTGGTTGTCGAAGGTAAGAGACTTGCCTCGACTCAGCAGGGCGGACGCAAGGCGGTGGAACTCTCAATCAACCCGAATTTCGGATGCGTGTTCGGCTTTGACGTCCAACCTTCTCATTACAGGTCCGTGATTCTCTCCGCAGACGGAACAGAGCTCTGGAGGGAGACGGGAAGCTTCGGGGTCATCCCAATCACCGAGATGATCTACAAGGTCATTGACAGGACAATGGCTGCCCACCGCAACATCAAAATCCCCGTGATAGCCATGAGCTTTGCCATCCCTGGCATTGTCGATGTCACCAACGGTTGCGTGCTTGACTCGTATCCGTTCGCGATAAAGGATCTGGATGTCAGGGAGCTGGTCAACAGGAAGTATCCGTTCCCTGTCTACGTGGAGAACGATGCCAACACTGCCGCCTGGGTCGATATCCTGAAGAACGGTGCATGGGGCAATGCAATCTCCGTGGTGGCTGACTTCCATGAGGAGTCAAGGCTGAACTCGGATATAATAGGAATAGGTGCAGGTGTCGGTCTTATTCTCTCGGGAAAGGTCTACAGGGGCACCCACAATGCCGCAGGTGAGTTCAAGTCCATTTCATGGAAGGAAGGGCTCACGAACCAGAGCGGGCTTCCCGTGAGTATACTGAACAACACAATCGATGACAGGATGTGCCTGTCAGACTGGATAGAGGACACGTTCCGCTCATTTATCCCGATCATATCCGTGATGGACGTGGAGAAGATCATTCTTCACGGCAGACCTTTCGCGGAAAGGCAGTGGGTGATTGAGACCCTGGACTCACGTGTCCCGTCCTTCCTGGGGTTACTTGATCAGTACAGATGCCAGATGGTCTTTGACTCACAGGATGAGTGCGTAAGCGCAAGCGGAGCGGCAATGATGTGCCTGCACAATCTGTTCAGCGTTCCTCTTCTTGAGGATGCTGAGAAAGAAGGCACATTCACATGGCAGAAGACAATTGATTTCCTGCAGGGGCAGAAACAATAGAATTAAAGGAGGTATCAGGAAAAAATGGGCAGTTATGCAAGCATGTATTCGGCTTCGAGGATGACGTCCCACGGAGAGGAGAAGAGGGCTTTCTGGCTCTTTGTCCTTCCGGCATTCCTCATATATCTTTTCGTTATGGCGTTTCCGACTATATTCGCCATCTTCCTCAGTCTTACAAACTACAAGGGCGGAGCACTGTTCGGCCCCAAGCGCAAAGCTGTATCGTTGGTGGGATTCAAGTACTACAAGGACATGTTCGCTGACAAGTATTTCTGGCTTGCTCTCAAGAACAACCTGTGGATCGTCTTCATCTCGGTCTTCGGCCAGATTCCGCTTGGATTCTTCATGGCTTATCTGATTTTCAGGGGCATGATCAGAGGAAAGGACTTCTTCCAGACTGTAATCTACCTGCCGTGCGTAATCTCCACGGTTGTCATCGGACGTCTCTGGAAGGCCATCACGGCCCCCAACGGAGCTCTGCCTGACATCATCAGGCTGTTC
>JAFZUN010000322.1 GCA_017618315.1 Spirochaetales bacterium | reverse complement strand
GTTGCCCTGACAGGTGGAAGCCTTGCCTTCATAAGCTGCATGACATCTGTGCCCAAGAGTTTTACAGACAAGGCGGACACTCTTGCTTCCGATGGAAAAACACCGCTTCTGTTCATGAAGGGAGAGAACCTTGTGGGAATAATCGCTGTTGCTGATACCATGAAGGTAGACGGCAGAGAGGCGATTGAGCAGCTCAGGGGCATGGGCATCCATACCGTGATGCTCACCGGTGATAACGAGCGTACCGCAAAGGCAATAGGAAAACAAGCAGGTCTGGATGAGGTTGTGGCCGGTGTTCTTCCTGACGGCAAGGAGGCTGTGATCAGGGATCTTTCCAAGAGAGGGAAGGTGGCAATGGTTGGAGACGGAATAAATGATGCGCCTGCACTGACAAGGGCAGACATCGGAATTGCTATAGGCGCTGGTTCTGATGTGGCGATTGATGCGGCTGATGTTGTCTTGATGAAGAGCAATCTTGCAGATGTGCCTGCCGCCATAAGACTGAGCCGCGCCACTCTGAGGAACATACACCAGAACCTGTTCTGGGCTTTCTTCTACAATGTGATAGGTATTCCAATTGCTGCAGGAGCGCTTGTGGGTCTTGGAATAACGCTTAATCCTATGCTGGGTGCTGCAGCAATGAGTCTCTCAAGTTTCTGCGTCGTGACCAATGCGCTCAGGCTCAACCTTTGCAGGCTGCATGACAGCTCACATGACAGAAAGAAAAAGAGAGACAATGTGATGGATGAACCGGAGGAAAAGATGGCTGAGAATATCAGAAAAATGAATGTTGAGGGAATGATGTGTCCGCATTGTGAGGCAAGGGTCAAGAAAGCCCTTGAGGCAATTGACGGCGTCAAGGAGGCAGTTGTGAGCCACGAGAGCGCAAGCGCTGTGGTGACACTGGATTCTTCTGTCTCTGATGAGGAGCTTACAAAGGCCGTCACGGATGCCGGTTATGAGGTCAAGGGAATTAACTAGTAAAAAAGATTCCGCCTGCTGGTGATTTCTTGCTATTGTCGAATGGGCGTTTTTCCACTATCTTTTTATTGACACTTTTTGAAAAAATGTCAAAAAAAGGAAAATGCCCAATGAATGAACCCAAAGAATACACCCTCACGTCCATGATGGAGACCTCTGCAAAAAGGTTTCGGAATCTGATTGCGCTTCAGACATGGAGAGACAAACAGAGTACAATAACATATCCAGACCTGCTTGAGCGGTCATTTTGCGTCGCCCATTACCTTCATCAGGAAGGAATAGGCAAGGGATACAAAGTCGCCATACTTGGGGAGAGCTGTCCGAACTGGGGCCTCTCCTATCTGGGAATCAACCGCGCAGGAGCAATCGCAGTCCCGATTTTGCCTAACTTCAGTAAGCATGAGGTAAAGAGCATATTGGAGCACAGCGAATCCGCTCTTGTGATTGTCAACTCAAAGAACATGGATAAGGTTGACGGCTGCGGCATCAGGATTATCAGGATGGATAACATGCAAGATGTCACGTCAGGCATTGACATCTCACGGACGGTCCTCTCTGATGCAGAGAAGGCGAGTCTGGACAGTGTCCGTCCGTCAGAAGATGACATAGCGTCCATAATATACACAAGCGGCACCACAGGAATGCCAAAGGCAGTCATGCTCACAAACAGGAACATCGTCTGGAACGCTTATGTATGCTCAACGCCTTTCATAAAGATTCATCAGGGCTGGAATGCATTGTCCATTCTTCCAATGAGCCATGTGTATGAGTTCACCATAGGTTTCGTGCTTCTTTTGATGAACGGTGTTCAGATAGTCTATCTGGGAAAAGCCCCCAGCACAGACACGCTCATGCCGGCCATGAAGGAGATCAGACCTCAGATCATGCTTTCAGTGCCGCTTCTGATAGAGAAGATATACAGGCGCGCGCTTCTTCCAAAGCTCAAGGAAGGCTCGAGACTGGGAAAACTTGCACGCAACAGGCTTACGGCTCCGATTGTCTACTCGATAATAGGAAAGAAGGTGAAAGCCATATTCGGAGGAAGGATGAGATTCTTCGGTGTGGGAGGCGCGGCCTTTGACTCAGAGGCAGAATCATTCTTCCACCGCATTCATTTCCCATATGCCCTGGGATACGGGCTTACCGAGACTTCCCCGTTCATCGCCGGCTGCGGACCCAAGGACCAGGTTCCGGGGACGCTTGGACCTGTGCTTGACGGACTTGATGTAAGGCTGGATCCTGAGACCGGTGAGGTTCAGATCAAGGGGCCAAGCGTGATGAAAGGCTACTACAAAAACGAGGCTCTGACTGATGAGGTCTTCACAGAAGACGGCTATTTCCGCACGGGGGACATCGGTCAGTTCAAGGACGGAAGGCTTGCCATAAAGGGCAGGTGCAAGACCATGATACTGGGACCGTCCGGTGAGAACATCTACCCGGAGAACATAGAGTTTTTGATAAACTCAGAGGAGGATGTTGTTGAGAGCTTGGTTGTGGCAGATCAGTGTGGACTCACAGCGATGATCCGTCTTGACATGAAAGCTTTGAAAAAGAAAGGTATAGTTGCAGTAGAGGCTATTCAATCAAGGCTTGATGCTATTCTTAAGTCAGTGAACGTGAAGCTTGCGTCCTTCAGCAGGATCAGAAAGGCGGAGATTCAGGAGGTCCCTTTTGAGAGGACTCCGACAGACAAGATCAAGAGGTTCCTCTATCAGAAAAAGATTGCACATTGTCCTCAGTTGAAGTAGATTGAGACCATCAGATTCGGCTGGGAGGCTCTTTATGAGGATTGTTGTGATTGATGGACAAGGCGGCAAGATCGGAAAGGCGATCATTGAGCAGATCAGGCTTTGCAAAAAGCAATGCGAGATCACCGCAATCGGGACAAACTCACTTGCCACCTCAGCCATGCTCAAGGCCGGTGCCGACTTTGGCGCCACAGGTGAGAATCCTGTTGTGATAGCAACAAGGGATACCGATGTCATCGTGGGTCCGATCGGAATCATAGCTGCAGACTCAATGCTCGGGGAGATAACGCCAAAGATGGCGGAGTCTGTGGGGCAGAGCAGGGCCAGGAAGGTACTGGTTCCGGTTAACAGATGCTTTGAGGTCGCAGGCATTCAGGAGATGAGTCTTTCCCAATATGTGGCTCAGGCTGTGGATCTGATCTTCAGGGCTTGAATACAACCTCGAATCTCTCGAGGACTATCAATGTGTCATCAGTGAATTTCTTGCCAGCTTCCTCCATCCATTGGCTGAAGCACTCGCGGTGGGCTTTTCTCCAGTATTCAAGGGTCATGTCACCCTCACCCTCACGGCGGGCATGATTCTCATCGACATCCTTGAACGGGACTATTGACACATCTGTGTTCCTGATGATGCAGAGGGCGTTCTTTTCGGAAGCGTCCATGATGACGCTGTAATCTCCAGCGGAAGGCACTCTCTCATTGTCATAGGCGTAGAGTTCATAGATGGAAGCAGTGGCGGTCTTCTTGCCTTCAAGAACCAGTCTTGCAAGTTCTTCGGGGCTGTCTCCGAAGGACCAGGCCTCATATTCATCAGTATCCGGCTTGTTCTTCTTTGAGAACACAAGCCACATCTCCCTTGCCGTCATTTCCAAAAAAACTCCTATTAAAATTCTATTTGTCTGACGGCTGTTCGTCAACAAAAAGAAGTTTAGGTTTTTTCGGTTTTTTTGTTTGCCAATACGCTGAACGTCATATACAATAAAACGTTGAATTAGAAATTATAACCAATAAAGGAGAATAAAAATGAAAAAACTAGTTGTAATCACACTTGTTTTCGCACTTGTCTGCGGATTCGTTTTCGCAAACGGCTCAACAGAGACCAAGGCTGACACAATTGAAGCCAAGGTCGCAAACGGCCAGAAGCTTTCAGATGCAGAGCTTCTTGAGCTGGCAAAGGCAGAGACAGGTGACTTCTATGCTTATGGAAACTCATCACGTGTTGCCAACGCAATGAAGAATTTCGTCGCCAAGTATGGTGCAGAGCTCGGACTGACAGAGTCCAATGCTGTCGGAACCAAGATGAACGATGCTGATATCTACACCAACATCGCACAGGAGGCAGCCGGAAGCTCAGCAAAGGTCGCATCTGTCGTCATGATCCAGGACGGTGCACAGCTCGTCATGTACAGATCAGCATCTGATGTCTTCATCAACTATGTTCCGGGTTCACTCACAGGTGTCATCGAGAAGAACGACCAGGATCCTCTCGTACATCAGTACATCAACAAGCTCTTCATCTGGAACGTCCTCGGTGACAATGTTCCTGTTATCACAAACGCATGGCAGCTCACAGAGCCGGCTCTCAAGGGCAGGATCTTCTTCAAGAATCCGGCTTCAGAGCAGGTCAACAACAACTTCCTGATCATGTGCACAAGCGATGCATGGGCACAGAAACTGGCTGATGCTTATAAGGATTACACCGGAAAGGCAATCGAGCTCGGCTCATACAAGAACGCAGGTTACAAGTGGGTCGCAGAGTTCCTGGCCAACGTGAACTTCTCAGTCAACTCAGATACAAACATCTGCAACACAGTCGCTTCTGCAGAGAGCGCAGGTTCCATGGGACTGTTCGTCCTCTCAAAGACAAGAGATCTCGATGCCTCACTTAAGGCCAACCTCCAGGTCGGTGCTTTCACACAGGCACAGATCGAGCCGTTCTCAGGCTTCATGTATCCTCTGTATGTCCAGATGACAAAGGCCGCCAACAGACCTTACACAGCAATGCTGTTCATCAACTACCTCATGACAAGCGAGGGATTCACTCCATGGGGCGGAGCAGGAACAACCATCCTTGGCGCTTACTCAACAAACCCGGCAATCGGTGCTGCAGACGGTGACCAGGCAATCGATTTCTGGAAGAACTGCCTTGTGTCTGAGGATGCCGCATACATCATGCAGAACAGAACAACAGTCACTGACTTCATCAACGCTGAGATAGCAAAGAAGTGAGTCAAGAAATCTGACTGAACTCGCAGGGGCGGGCTTGTTTTCCCGCCCCGTCTTTCTTTAAAGGAGTTAAAATGGCCGAAATTGCATTACAAGCCAGACCGAAACGCAAGATGATCTATGTGATCAGGGACTTCATCGCCAAGCCCGAGAACATCATCCTGCTTCTGACTGTTGTCATACTCGGCTTCTTCACTGTCTATCCTGTGGTGCTTCTTGTGTCCAACACATTGAAGGTGAACATCGCAGACCTGTTCTATCCCGAGCTGTTCGGAAAGAAGGTCGGATCATTCACCACGTTCCACTGGAAGAGGATGCTTTTCTCAGACATGAGCAGCACCTATTTCTGGGTGCCTCTGAAGAATGCTGTTGTGATGTCACTTCTTGCCAGCATTATCGCAATACTGTTCGGCGGAGTAGTGGCCTTCCTGATCACGAGAACCGACCTGAAGTTCAAGAAGTTCTTCTCGACGGTCTTCATTTTCCCTTACATAATGCCGTCATGGACAATCGCCACGTTCTGGATCAACTTTTTCCAGAACCCCCAGATAGGAAACTATCAGAGCGGAATGCTTTACTACCTGACGGGAATCAAGCTGCCTGAGAACTTCGTGTACGGGCTTGTTCCGTGCGCGATAGTCTTGGGCCTGCATTATGCACCGTTCGCATACATCC
>JAFZUN010000321.1 GCA_017618315.1 Spirochaetales bacterium | reverse complement strand
ATCCCAGTAGTCATCACAGTCTATGCTGACAGATCATTCTCTTTCATTCTGAAGACTCCTCCTGCAGCCGTTCTTATCAAGAAGGCTCTGGGTCTTGAGACTGCAAGTGGTGTTCCAAACAAGCAGAAGGTCGGTACTCTCACAAAAGCTCAGCTTGAGGAGATTGCCAAGGTCAAGATGCCTGATCTGAACGCAAATGACATCGAAGCTGCAAAGCGCATTGTCGCCGGAACAGCAAGATCAATGGGCGTGGAGGTGGAGAAATGAAGCGCGGCAAGAAATATCAGGAAGCTGTAAAGAAGTACGACAAGACTAAGATCTACACCATTTCTGAAGCTGCCGGACTGGTCAAGGAGCTTTCATACGCAAAGTTCGATGAGACAGTTGAGCTTCATATCAAGCTTATGCTCAAGAAGAGCCAGAGCGTCAGAGACACGGTCGTCCTGCCGAACCAGTTCTCAGCAGAGAAGAAGATCCTCGTATTCGCAAAGGGAGACAAGGCTCAGGAAGCTTTGGATGCCGGAGCAGCATACGTCGGTGACAATGATCTGATTGAGAAGATCCGCGGCGGTTGGATGGATTTTGATGTGGCAGTCGCGACACCTGACATGATGAAGGATGTCGGTCGTCTCGGTCCTATCCTTGGTAGAAGAGGCCTCATGCCGAACCCCAAGACACAGACCGTCACAATGGATATCAAGGGCGCTCTTGCAGAACTCCGCAAGGGAAGAACTGAGTTCCGTTCAGACAAGACCGGTGTTGTTCACATGGCAATCGGAAAGGTTTCCATGGATGCCGACAAGATTGCTGAGAACGCAACAGTCGCAGTCAAGGAGATCTTCAAGAAGAAGCCTGCCGACGCAAAGGGAGACTTCGTGGTCAGCACAGCTCTTGCATCAACAATGGGCCCAGGCGTCATGGTTGATACAAAGGAACTGCAGTAAGCAGGAGGTGAGATATGGATTATCAGACAAAAGTGAACGCAACAAAAGAAGCCGCTGTAAAGCAGCTTAAGGATGAGTTCGGTCAGTACTCCGGTTTCATCTTCGCGGATTATCGTGGTCTTACAGTCGCCCAGCTCTCAGACCTGCGCAAGCAGCTCAGAGCCAAGGACTCAGTCTGCCGCATTGTCAAGAACCGCTATGCGAAGATCGCCATGCGTGAGCTCGGACACAACGGAGTTGACAATGATCTGGTCGGACCGACTGCTGTCATTCTCGCAAGAGGTGATGAGCAGAGCGCAATTGCCAAGATTGTCATCGATGCCCAGAAGGGTACCGAGAACAAGCTTCAGGTTCGTGGTGGTTTCCTGGACGGTAGAGTCTTCGATGCTGCACAGGTTGATGCTTTCTCAAAGCTCCCGGGCAGACTCGAGCTCATCAGCCACTTGATGGCTACAATGATGGCCCCTGTCCAGAAGGTCGCAGCAACTCTGCTGGCTTACAAGGAGAAGCTCGAGGGCGGCTCCGCAGCAGAGGCAAAAACAGAATAATAACGGCCTTAGTCTTCAAAGTACCATGCTACGGCCGTTGAAGAAAAATTTTAAAAGGAGAAGATAATATGGCTACAAGAGATGAGATTTTAGAGTCTATCGCTAACATGAGCGTGATGGAGGTTGCTGACCTCATCAAGGCTATGGAAGAGAAGTTCGGTGTCACAGCCGCTGCCGCTGCTGTCGCAGTCGCCGCTGGTCCTGCAGCACCTGCAGAGGAAGTCGAGGAGCAGACAGAGTTTGATGTCATCCTCAAGTCCTTCGATGCTTCAAAGAAGATCGCTGCCATCAAGGCTGTCAGAGAAGTCAGTGCTGACCTCGGACTCAAGGAAGCCAAGGAGCTCGTTGAGGCTGGTGGAAAGGTTAAGGAGGGAATCTCCAAGGCTGATGCACAGGCTGTCAAGGAGAAGCTTGAGGCTGCCGGTTGCGTGGTAGAGGTTAAATAATCTGCCTTTAAAATGAACCTCCAGGGCCTGAAAACGGCCCTTGGAGGATTTTCTGTCTTTATTTGACGTTTTACATTTGTTTTTTCATCTGCATGAGAATGCAGCAGTTTATCAACTGATTTGGGGGGTACAAGATGGTTGCCAAAGGCAAGCCCATAAACCGAACCTACATCGGAGCTGACTTCGAAGAAGTATGTGAGCTCCCAGACCTGATTGGAATCCAGAAGGACTCCTATGAGAACTTCCTCCAGAGCAACAGGCTCAAAGCCGGTCTCCCTCTTGACGAGAAGAGCGGACTTGAGGAGGTCTTCAGATCCATATTCCCGATTGACGGACCTAACGGTGAGATGAGCCTCAGATATGAGTCATACTCACTTGATTTTGACAAGATCAAATACTCGGAGACAGAGTGCAAGAAGAAGGGACGCACATACAGCATGCCTCTCAGAGCTGTCATCAGCCTTGCCCTCACAGCCAATGACGAGATTAGGGAAAAGGATATCTTTTTGGGTGACATACCTCTCATGACAGACAGGGGAACCTTCATTGTCAACGGTGCGGAGCGTGTCGTTGTCAGCCAGATCCACAGGTCCCCAGGTGTCATCTTCACAACAGAGAAGGGTGTCTATTCTTCCAGGATCATCCCGTACCGCGGCTCATGGCTCGAGTTCGAGATTGATGAGAAGAAGAAGGTCATCTGCACAAAGATTGACAGAAAGAAGAGAATACTCGGTACCCTGTTCCTCAGGGCTATCGGTTATGATACACGTGAGAAGATCATTGCCGCCTTCTATGCCACAAGGTCTGTCGAGCTCAATGACAGCACCAAGATGGATCTGGACGGAATGTTCCTCGCAAAGGACATCTACGTCACTACAGAGGACGGTGAGACCCACAAGATCCTCCAGGCCGGTACTGCCCTCGATGCCAACTACATCGAGCAGATGATCGGCTTCGGGATCACTTCAGTCGACATTGTGGACATGGATGCGGAGAATTCGCTGCACAGCCCGATGATCCTGAAGTGCTTCGAGATCGAGGAGTCCAAGTACACCAACAGCGGAATCAGTGATGAGCCCACAAAGGACGAGGTCCTCAGCGCCATCTACAGTATCCTCATGCCCGGTGAGATGATCACCACGGAGAGAGGAGAGAGGGAGCTGCCGGAGATGTTCTTCTCATCAAGGCGTTATGACCTTGGTGCAGTCGGACGCTACAAGCTCCACAAGAGATTCCACGCCGGTGATGACAGCACCGATTTCGATGAGAACCTCACAGTTCTCACACCGGAGGACATTGTCAACACCATGGCTTTCCTCATCAAGGTCTTCATCCATGAGGAGAACATCGATGATATCGATCACCTCGGAAACCGTCGTGTCAGATGCGTCGGTGAGCTTCTCCAGCAGCAGCTGAAGGCCGCTCTCTCACGCATGGAGAGGATTGCCAAGGACAGGATGAACACCAATCCCGAGGCTGCAAAGCCGCAGGATCTGATCTCCAACAAGCCGGTTGTAGCCGCCATCAAGGAGTTCTTCGGTTCTTCCCAGTTCTCACAGTTCATGGATCAGATTAACCCGCTTGCTGAGCTCACTCACAAGAGAAGACTTACAGCTCTGGGAAGCGGCGGACTGAACCGTGACCGTGCAGGATTCGAGGTCAGAGACGTCCACTACACACATTACGGACGTATGTGCCCGATTGAGACTCCTGAAGGTCCGAACATCGGTCTCATTGTTTCTCTTGCAAACTACACAAGGATCAATAAGTACGGATTCCTTGAGACTCCTTACAGAAAGGTCGTCGACGGAAAGGCAACAAAGGAAGTCAGATTCCTTGATGCATACGATGAGGAGAAGTACTTCATTGCACAGGCAAACGCAAAGCTCAAGAAGGGTGGAGCATTCGTGGACAAGGATGTCCCAGTCAGGAACAAGGGTGATTACTCAACACGCCGTCCTGAGGAGATCAGGTACATGGACGTCTCCCCGAAGCAGGTTGTGTCTGTCGCAGCATCACTGATCCCGTTCCTCGAGCATGACGATGCAAACCGTGCCCTGATGGGTTCCAACATGCAGCGCCAGGCTGTTCCTCTTCTTTTCCCGGAGGCTCCCAGAGTTGGAACCGGTATGGAGACAAAGGCCGCCTATGACTCGGGTGTCCTTGTAAAGGCAAAGAGGGGTGGAAAGGTCACATACGTCTCATCCACAAGAATCGACATCACAGTTGATCCTTCAGAGTGTGAGATCGAGGGCGAGGTTGACTCATACGAGATCCAGAAGTTCCAGAGAACCAACCAGGACACTTGTTTCACACAGGTTCCGATTGTCTCTAACGGCCAGATCGTGCAGAAGGGAACCGTCCTTGCCGACGGACCTGCCACAGACCGCGGAGATCTTGCTCTTGGAAGAAACATCCTTGTCGGATTTGTCCCATGGAACGGATACAACTATGAGGATGCCGTCCTTATCTCAGAGCGTGTCATCAAGGAAGACATCTACACCTCAATCCACATCCATGAGTTCGTCACAGACATCAGAGAGACCAAGCTCGGTCCCGAGAAACTGACACGTGACATCCCGAACACAAGCGAGAAGATGCTTGAGATGCTGGACGAGGAAGGAATTGTCAAGATTGGAACAATGGTTCATCCGGGCCACATCCTTGTCGGTAAGGTCACCCCGAAGAGCGAGAGCGACACAACTCCTGAGTTCAAGCTCCTGAATTCCATCTTCGGTGAGAAGGCCAAGGAAGTCCGTGACACATCACTCAAGGTTCCTCACGGAACAGAGGGTATTGTCATTGATGTCCAGCGCCTGAAGAAGAGCGAGAGCGACGAGCTTCCTCCTGGAGTAGAGGAGACCATCAAGGTTCTCATTGCCACAAAGAGAAAGCTCCGCCAGGGTGATAAGATGGCCGGACGTCATGGAAACAAGGGTGTTGTCTCCAGAATTCTTCCTGAAGAGGACATGCCGTTCATGGAAGACGGAACACCGCTTGATGTCTGTCTGAACCCGCTCGGAGTTCCTTCACGAATGAACATCGGACAGCTCATGGAGACACAGCTCGGCTGGGCTGCCGTGAAGCTTGACGAGTGGTATACATCTCCTGTGTTCCAGAGCGCAAGCATGGAGCAGATCGAGTACAAGATGAAGGAAGCCGGACTTCCCGTCACTTCAAAGACAACCCTTTATGACGGAAGAACAGGTGTTGCATTCATCAACCCGGTTTTCTGCGGATACATCTATTATCTGAAACTGCACCATCTGGTCGATGACAAGATGCATGCAAGAAGCACCGGTCCTTACTCACTGGTCACACAGCAGCCGCTGGGCGGAAAGGCTCAGTTCGGAGGCCAGAGACTCGGAGAGATGGAGGTCTGGGCACTTGAGGCTTACGGTGCAGCCAACACCCTGCAGGAGCTTCTTACCATCAAGAGTGATGACATGAACGGACGTGTGAAGATCTACGAGAGCATCGTCAAGGGCGAGCCTAGCTCAAGCGCAGGTATGCCTGAGGCATTCAATGTTCTGGTTCAGGAGATCCGCGGTCTTGCTCTGGATATGAGTGTTTATGACTCAAAGGGCAAGCAGGTTGCTCTTACGGAGCGTGATGATGAGATTATCAACAAGAAAGAGAAAGGTGTTTGATTTGGGGAGCTGCAGATGAAAGACATACAAGATTTCGATAGTGTAATGATAAAGCTGGCTTCACCGGAGCAGATCAAGGCCTGGTCTTACGGTGAGGTTAAGAAACCTGAGACAATCAACTACAGAACCCTCAGACCCGAGAGGGAAGGTCTTTTCTGCGAGAAGATCTTCGGAACCACAAAGGAATGGGAATGCTACTGCGGAAAGTTCAAGTCAATCCGCTACAAGGGAGTAGTGTGTGACCGCTGCGGAGTCGAGGTTACGAACACCAAGGTGCGCCGTGAGAGAATGGGTCACATCACACTTGCTTCCCCGGTATCACACATATGGTACTACAGAAGCGTCCCGTCAAGGATGAGCCTCCTTCTGGATATCTCCAAGACAGCGCTCCAGAGCGTTCTCTATTATGAGAAGTACATTGTCATCAGTGTCGGAGACACAGATCTCAAGTACAAGCAGCTTCTCTCAGAGGAAGAGTACATTGACGCACGCAACAAGTACGGCGACTCATTCGTGGCTATGATGGGTGCTGAGGCAATCAGACGCCTTTTGGCCGACCTTGATCTCAAGGCCCTGAGCGTTGAGCTCGGAGAGCAGATGAAGAAGGCCACAAAGTCCACAGACAAGCGCCTTCTGAAGAGAATCGAGGTTGTTGAGAACTTCCGCGACAGTGACAACCGTCCTGAGTGGATGATCCTGACAGTGATTCCCGTCATTCCGCCTGATCTCAGACCTATGGTTCCGCTCGATGGCGGAAGGTTTGCCACAAGCGACCTCAATGACCTTTACAGAAGAGTCATCAACAGGAACAACAGACTTCAGCGCCTGATCAGTCTCCATGCTCCTGACATCATTGTCAGAAACGAGAAGAGGATGCTTCAGGAAGCAGTTGATGCCCTTCTTGACAACTCAAAGCGCAAGCGCGGAGCAGTCAAGGGCGCCAACAGCAGACCGCTCAAGTCTCTCTCAGACATGCTCAAGGGAAAGCAGGGTCGTTTCAGACAGAACCTTCTCGGAAAGCGTGTCGACTACAGCGGACGTTCCGTTATTGTCGTCGGACCTGAGCTCAGGATGCATCAGTGCGGTGTTCCGTCAAAGATGGCCCTTGAGCTGTTCAAGCCGTTCTTGATGAAGCGTCTTGTCCAGGACGGACTTGCATCAAACGTCAAGAAGGCAAAGACACTTGTCGAGCAGGAGACCAGCGAGGTCTGGTCAGTCCTTGACAGCGTGGTCAAGGAGCATCCGGTCATGCTCAACCGTGCACCTACGCTCCACAGGCTTGGAATTCAGGCATTCGAGCCGGTTCTGGTTGACGGAAAGGCTCTCAAGCTCCATCCGCTTGTATGTCACGCATTTAATGCTGACTTCGACGGAGACCAGATGGCCATCCATGTGCCGCTGACACAGGCTGCCCAGCTTGAGTGCTGGACGCTCATGCTCAGTACGACCAACCTCCTGGACCCGGCAAACGGAAAGCCGATTGTCTATCCTTCACAGGACATGGTCCTTGGAATCAACTACCTCACAAGGGCAAAGAACGATGACAAGGGCGACGGACGCTACTTTGATAATATTGATGAGATCCAGATGGCTATTGAGGCCGGAAGTCTCTCATACAACGCAAAGATCGGTTACACACTTCCGAACGGACACAGATACACATACCCGAAGGATCCCAATGACTACACAACTCCGGGAAGACTGATCTTCTTTGACCAGCTCCCGACCGTCCAGGGAATCACCTTCGAGGACTGCAACAAGCTCTTCGGAGACAAAGAGCTCAAGCAGCTCATCTCAAGAGCTCTCAAGACTGACAAGAACTCAGTGGCTGTCACCCTGTGCGATGCCATCAAGGACATCGGTTTCAGGTATGCCACCGTGTTCGGAGCCACAATCGGTCTCTCAGACATGATTGTCCCGGAGTCAAAGAAGGCTCTTGTCGATGAGGCAAATGCAAAGCAGTCAGAGGTCCTTGATCAGTACCGCCATGGTCAGATCACACAGGAAGAGCGTTACAACAGGCTTGTCGACATCTGGTCACACACCAACGACGAGCTTGCCGATGAGCTCATGGCAAAGCTGAAGGAAAGCCAGAACGGATTCAACCCGTTGTTCCTGATGGCCGATTCCGGTGCAAGAGGATCCAAGACACAGATCAGGCAGCTTGGTGGAATGAGAGGACTTATGTCCAAGCCGAACGGCGACATCATTGCCTTCCCGATCAAGTCGAACTTCAAGGAAGGTCTCTCGATCATCGAGTTCTTCATCTCAACAAACGGTGCCCGTAAGGGTCTGTCAGATACAGCTCTCAAGACCGCTGAGGCAGGTTACCTCACAAGAAGACTTGTTGATATCTCACAGGATGTGGTCATCAACGAGGAAGACTGCGGAACCATCAACGGTATTGTCAGGACTGCAATCAAGGATACAGAGAAGGACGAGATCATCCAGAGCCTCTCAGACCGTATCACAGGTCTCTATACTCTTGAGAATGTCGTCAATCCGAACACCGGAGAGATCATTGTCCCGATCGACCATGAGATCACAGATGAAGAGGCAAAGGCCATTGAGGATGCCGGTGTTGAGGGAGTCCTGGTCAGAAGCGTTCTCACATGTGAGGCCAAGCACGGTGTCTGCCGCAAGTGCTACGGCAGGAACCTTGCCACAAACAAGCCGGTCTCAGTCGGTGAGGCTGTAGGTATCATTGCCGCACAGTCAATCGGACAGCCCGGTACTCAGCTGACCATGAGAACATTCCACGTCGGTGGAACTGCATCAACCAGCTCAGAGAACAACAAGGTCAAGTTCAAGCATCCGATCTATGTCACAAAGATCTCCGGAAACAAGGTCTCAAGGCAGGAGGACGGTGCAACCCTGTTCACAAGAAAGGGCTACATCTTCTACAGGCCGGTGCTCAACGAGTTCGTCCTTGAGGGCGGAGTCAAGATTGCTGATGGTATCACCGATGGCTCAAGGGTCGCCGGAAACACCGTGATCTGCACAAAGGGCAAGGAGAAGCTCACATGCTCCGTCAAGGGCGGACATGTCTGCATCCTTGACAAGAAGGTCATAATCCTCGGATCCGAGGAGAAGGTCGATGCCAAGGCCGGTTCCGTGCTTGAGGTGGCAGAGAACCAGTATGTGGCGACAGGCGATGCCGTGGTGACATTCGACCCGTTCTCAGAGCCGATCATCTCCGAGGCCAACGGTATGGCCAAGTTCGTGGACCTGACAATCGGAACAACCCTCATCAAGGAAGTCAACGAGGAGACAGGTACAATCGGATTCAGGGTCACAGACCATGCATTCGAAGAGCTTGAGCCGAGAATTGAGATCCATGATGAGAACGACAATATTGTCGCTTCCTATCTGCTGCCGGGTTCATCCTACCTGCAGATCGGAGACGGTGAGATGGTCTCTGAAGGACAGGTCATCGCAAGACTGCTCATGGCCAGCGTGAAGACTAAGGATATCACCGGAGGTCTTCCGAGGGTCGGTGAGCTGTTCGAGGCCCGCAAGCCCAGAAACGTCGCGGTTCTCTCACGCATCAGCGGAGAGGTCAGCTACGGTAAGATCGAGAAGGGTAAGAGAGTCATTTATGTCACCGATGAGAACGGAAAGCAGTACAAGCATTCCGTGCTTCTCGGAAGACACATCCTCGTCAGGGAAGGGGACCATGTGGAGGCTGCCGAGCGCCTTTGCGACGGCAACATCGATCCGCACGACATCCTCAGCATCTCCGGTGAGAACCAGCTCCAGCAGTTCCTGCTTGAGGAAGTCCAGAGCGTTTACAGACTCCAGGGTGTTGACATCAACGACAAGCATCTTGGAATTGTCGTGAGGCAGATGCTCAGGAAGGTCGAGATCCTGAAGGTCGGAGACACCAGGTTCATCATCGGCCAGAAAGTGGACAAGTACCGCTTCCACGATGAGAACGCCAGGGTCATGGCAGAAGGCGGACAGCCGGCTATTGCCAGACCGTGCCTGCTTGGTATCACCAACGCATCACTGTCGATTGACTCGTTCATAAGCGCCGCTTCATTCCAGGAGACCACAAAGGTCTTGACAAACGCCGCAATTGCTGGTAGTAGAGATGAATTGCGTGGTCTGAAGGAGAACGTCATCATCGGACACCTTATTCCTGCCGGAACAGGTATGAAGTGCTACAGGGATGTGAAGCTCAAGGACGAGGATCTGAGCGCAGTCAGCGACAAGGTCGAGTCAGTCATGAGCGAAAGGGCTCTTGAGGATATCGAGGATCTTGCAGATATGACTTCCGAGGATGATGAGGTCATTGAGGAGGAGTACGCCGCAGACGACTTCTCCGGCGATGACGAGGAGTGATCCGCTCATCTGAATCAGGAATGAGATATTGAAGGCCGGGTGCCTAGGTGCCCGGCATGGTCTTCGGACCAGACTGTCCGTATGGACGGTTTATTTGCGTACCCGGCAGTTGTCCAGCTATAGGCTGGAGCGTCGAGTACGGAGGGGAGGCAAATATGCCTACAATTAACCAGTTGGTTAGAAAGGGTCGTGAGAAAGTCACACATAAGACCAAGTCTCCGGCACTCGAGGGATGCCCGCAGAAGCGTGGTGTCTGCACAAAGGTCATGACAGTGACCCCGAAGAAGCCTAACTCAGCTCTGAGAAAGGTTGCCCGTGTCCGTCTCTCGAACGGAATCGAAGTGACAGCATACATTCCTGGTATCGGTCATAACCTCCAGGAGCACTCTGTT
>JAFZUN010000320.1 GCA_017618315.1 Spirochaetales bacterium | reverse complement strand
CAGATCCGCTTCCGTATTTCCTTTCTCTCAAGGAGGCAAAGCGGTGAGAATCAGTGTCCTGTCGATAGCGCCCGAGTCGTTTGATACCGTTAAGACCTCCCCTGTATTGAAGAAGGCCCGCAAAAGCAGCGGACTTGAGTTTGAGGTTGTGGATATCCGCGACTATGCAGAAGGCTCATTCAGGAAAATAGATGACTCGCCTTATGGCGGTGGCCCGGGCATGGTCTTGAGGGTGGATACCGTGTCAAAGGCAATCTCCGCTGTGAGAGGTACTTCTTCTCATGTTGTGCTGCTTTCACCAAAGGGAAAAAGATTTGACCAGAAGAAGGCCCGTGAGTTTGCCGAACTTGATCACCTAGTCCTTATCTGCGGCCATTATGAGGGTTTTGATGCACGGATCTCACAATATGTCAATGAGGAGATATCCATAGGTGATTTCATCCTTACTGGCGGGGAGATTCCTGCCATGGCCATCTGTGACAGCGTGATAAGGTTGCTGGGTGGAAGTCTTAGAGAGGGCTCTGCTGATGATGAGAGCTTTGAGACGGGGCTGTTGGAATACCCGCACTTCACGCATCCGCTTGAGTTTGAAGGCCGGAAGGTGCCTGATGTCCTGTTAAGTGGAAATGATGCTGAAATATCGCGGTGGAGACAAACACAGGCTATTATTGAGACAATAAAGCACAGACCAGACCTGTTTAATGAGATGGCCGGAGAAGGCACGGGATGCTCAGGTGCAAAGGTCATAGTCTTAGATTCCTGTGTTCTGAAGATCCAGAAAGAAAGTAAAGAATCCAGGCGTGAGCTTGAGGCCATGACCTGGCTCAAGGGAAAGCTTCCTGTGCCAGATGTCCTGTATCACTGTGAGAAAGACGGCTTGTCATATATCCTCATGACAAGGCTGAAGGGAAGGATGCTCTGCGATCCTTTGATTCTCCACAACAGGAACCGCCTGATGAAAAGCTGTGCCGCTGCGCTCAGGATGCTTTGGTCCGTGGACATCTCAGACTGTCCGTTCAAGGACGAGGGTAATCCGGATGCTGTTCTCTCACACGGGGATTTCTGTCTTCCGAATGTATTTGCTGACAATAAGGGAATAACTGGCTTCATTGACCTGGGATGCTGCACCGTTGCTTCAAGGCAGGCAGACATAGACACTTGCATTGAGAGTCTTGAGGCGAACCTGACCGGAAGGTTCTCTGACGGGACAGCAGAGCCTCTTTTGGACAGGGATGCGTTCCTCTCACTGTTGCAATAAATATCATGTATCTGTAAAATCTCCATTTAACGAGGTGTTTCTATGGAAAAGAGCAAATCAATCATCACTGTTGTAGGAAAGGACCAGACTGGTATCATTGCCAGAGTCACCACTTATCTCTATGAGACCAATGTCAACATCGAGGATATCTCGCAGACCATCGTAGGCGGTTTCTTCAACATGATGATGGTGGTAGACACCTCTGAGGCAAACAAGGAGTTTCTGACTCTTTCCCAGGATCTTGAGGAACTGGGCAGGAAAGTGGGTGTTCAGGTCAAGCTCCAGCGCGAAGACATCTTCAAGAGCATGCAGAGGATCTGAGGAAAGCATGATAAACATCAACGAAGTCATTGAAACCAACCAGATGATAGAGAAGGAGAACCTGGATGTGAGGACAATCACTCTGGGAATATCGCTTCTGGACTGCATCAGCGATGATGTGAATGTTCTGTGCAGGAATATCTACAAGCGCATCACGCAGACTGCAAAAAACCTTGTTGCCGTGGGGCACGAGATTGAGCGCGAGTATGCGATCCCCATCGTGAACAAGCGTATCTCCGTAACCCCGATTGCCCTCATCGGTTCCTCCGCATGCAAGAGCACGGCTGACTACGTTCAGATTGCCGAGACCCTGGACAAAGCTGCAAGAGACGTCGGGGTCAATTTCATCGGCGGATTTTCGGCCCTTCCCGCAAAGGGCATGACTTCTTCCGAAGAGCTTCTGATCAGATCCATTCCCGAAGCTCTCTCCTGCACTGACAGCGTCTGTTCCTCCGTCAACCTGGGCTCCACAAAGACCGGCATCAACATGGATGCAGTCAAGCTCATGGGACAGATCATCAAGGAGACAGCAAAGCGCACCGCGGACAAGGACTCCCTTGGTTGTGCCAAGCTGGTGGTATTCTGCAATGCCCCGGACGATAACCCGTTCATGGCTGGCGCATTCCACGGCGTGACAGAGACCGACAATGTTATCAACGTCGGTGTTTCCGGTCCCGGAGTCATCAACCATGCCATCCAGGGTGTGAAGGGCAGGCCTTTCGGAGAGCTCTGCGACACAATCAAAAAAACTGCTTTCAAGGTCACAAGACTTGGTCAGCTTGTTGCCCAGGAAGCCTCCAAACGACTCGGAATTCCGTACGGAATCGTGGATCTCTCACTTGCTCCCACACCTGCTGTCGGTGACTCGATTGCAGAGATTCTCGAATCCATGGGTCTGGACAAGGTCGGCGCTCCCGGAACGACAGCGGCCCTGGCGCTTCTCAACGATGCCGTGAAGAAAGGTGGAATCATGGCCTCCAGCTATGTCGGAGGTCTCTCCGGGGCATTCATTCCCGTGTCCGAGGATCACGGCATGATCAGCTCTGCCCAGTGCGGCTGCCTTACGATAGAGAAACTTGAAGCCATGACCTGCGTGTGCTCGGTAGGTCTTGACATGATTGCAATCCCCGGCAGGACACCTGCCTCTACTATCTCCGGAATCATAGCTGACGAAATGGCCATCGGTATGATCAATCAGAAGACCACAGCAGTCAGAATAATTCCCGTGGAAGGAAAAGGCGTAGGTGATATGGCGGAGTTCGGAGGCCTTCTGGGACGCGCTCCTATCATGAAGGTTAACGAGTACTCCTGCGAGGATTTCATAGCCAGAGGCGGAAGGATTCCCGCCCCAGTCCACAGCTTCAAGAACTGAATT
>JAFZUN010000319.1 GCA_017618315.1 Spirochaetales bacterium | reverse complement strand
TCCTCAAGCTCCCTGCTTTCCTTGATGCTCCTGAGATAGATGGCTAGGAAGAAGAAGATCATGAAGATGGTGAGGATTCCATAGAGGATGATCTTGAAGCTGTTGTCTCCGACAATCTTCTCATAGATTCCCAGATCATCATTCCAGTAGTCTGCCGTTTCAGTGATTCCCACGGTTCCCTTTGTGAAGAAACCGTAGAAGAACTTGCCAAGGTACGGGGCTCCGAAGAAGACCATGTAAAGGATGAACAGGGCCTCAACAAGCAGGTAGATCAGGCCTTTGGCCGCTTGGCCGCGTCCCATGTGCCCCAGACCCATGATGGCGTAAGAGCCTTTGGTCAGGGCATTTCCTTTGGCGAAACCTGCGATATAGTCCTTTATTCCCTTGCCAAGGCCAATAAAGATATTCGCAATCCCCTTACCGAGTCTCTTGAAGAACCTCACAAATGCAGACGGAAAGCCTGTTATGGCCTTCTTTGACTTGTAGAAGAACTTCTGGAAGGGGTTCATTAAGAAGTAGTTGTTCTTTTCCATAAGCTTATCCGTAAACAGATAAAGAGAACCGGCAGGCCAAAGAGCCTGCCGGATGTAAGACGCTTACTTTCTGATCTGTGCGCAGAGTGAGTCAAGCAGGGCCTGGAGGTCTGCATCCGACACTGTAGTTGGATCGACATCCGCGAACTGCTTGGTCAGGCTTGCCATCGGTGTCCAGTATGCTCCCGGGACTCCCTTCTGTGTGCGGAAGTACTCGGACTGCTTCAGGACCACGCTGATTACCTTATCATTCTTGACCTCGGCGCTGGCCTTGACCACCTTGTTGGTCGGGCCGAATCCTCTGGTCTGGAACCTCAGCAGCTGGTTCTGCTCGTTGGTCAGCCACTGTGCAAGCTTCAGGGCTTCGCTCTTGTTCTGTGAGTATCCGTTCACACCGATGAGCTTATAGCCGAAGTATCCGTTGAGCTGCACTGCCTTGCCGCCGATTGTTGCGGTGGGCATGACTGCAACAGCCATGTTGGCTCCCCAGACATCCTCGATGGCCTTCTTGTTCCATGTTCCGGAGACAGCTGCAATGATTGTGCCGCTCTGGATTCCGGCGATGATCTTGGAGTCATCGACGTTGGCGGAAAGAGCTGGGTTTGCGAAATAGCTTCTCAGGGCCTCCATGACCGCAAGTCCGTTGGCGCTGTCATAGTTGATGAAGACAGAGGACTCTGTCAGGTCGTCAGTGTATGTGACCTTGTAGTAGAGATCCGGGTCTGCGAAGAAGAATGATGAGAGGTACCAGCCGTCATCATAGAGCTTGAATGCCACCTGCTTGCCGCTGGCAGCTGCGACTTCAAGCATCTTGTCGAGGCTCTTGACGTCCTCTGCGCTGAGCTTTGAGCTGTCGTAGTAGAGGAAATAGGTGTTGTCACCGGTCATCGGGAAAGCGTAGGTTCTCTCCTCACCGCTGATAGTGACTGTGGCGGCGTCAATGCTCTCTGCGCTGTTGACAGCCTTGATGTCCTCAAGGATGGCACCGCCGACTCTTGCAAGCGCTCCGGCCTGGATGAGCTTATTGATCTGGTCGCTTGCGAATGCGAATACATCCGGACCGGACTCGGGATCGTTCAGGACCTTGTCGGCTGCGTCAGACTCTGACTGGACGCCGTAGAGGAACTTGTATGTGTTCTCGGGATGTGCGGCTGCATATGCGTTGCACATCTCTTTAAGCATTGCCTGGTCTTCCTGTGAGCCCCAGACAGTGAGTGTGATCTTCTCTCCGCTTCCTGCGGCAGGTGCGGAGCTCTTCTCGTCATCTCCTCCGGCAAAGACCATGAAACAGGCAAGTGCCAGAAGGGCGATTATAGCAATGGTTTTCTTCATGCTGTTCTTCCTTTAAAGAAAGGGGAGTGCCACCGGAGCGGCATCCCCCTTTTTCATGTGATGTTACTTTGCCGTAACAACTCCGTCAGCGAGTGTGATTGTGTAGGTTCCGGTCTTGGTGATCATGACGTTGTTGCCGTCTGCAGCACCGTACCATGTGACGTTTCCGTCGGCATCGACATAGATGATCTTGATGGCTGCGATGTCGGTTCCGAGCCATGATGCCGGATCCTGGGCTGTCCATGTGTATGAGACAGGTTTGGGCTCTTTGCCGATGAAGTACTGGCTCTCTGCTCTCCAGGTGTCTCCGTCGCCGATTGTTCCGACAAGGAAGTAGCCCTCGAGCTTCTCGGCTGTGATGTAGCCCTCTGTTCCGCCTGTGAGGTGGAGCTTGATCTCATACAGTCCATAGGAGTCGACCATCAGGTTGTCCTGTGATCCTTCTGTGCCGAACCAGAGGTCTGCACTGTTTCCGCTGAAGCCGTATGTGACCTTGACTGCACCCTTCTTGCCGCTGTCGCGGATCCAGGATGC
>JAFZUN010000318.1 GCA_017618315.1 Spirochaetales bacterium | reverse complement strand
GCTCGTCCAGACGGGTCTCGTCTACTGTGGCAAAATCGTAGACCGGCTGGAGATGGACATGGCTGATTCCCAGTTCCTTCAGATAATCCGTTCCGACAGAGATCCCGCTTGAGTTCTTAAGCCCTGTCTCCGTGAATGCAAGGTACTTGCCCTTGTACTGTGAGCTCTCAATCTTATTTGAGAAATCCCTGACGTGGATCTCCCAGATCACCGCATCAGAATAGGATTTGAGGTTCACATAGGTGTCCTTGTCAAAGCCCTGCGGGTCTGTCTTGTCCAGGTCTATGACCATGCCGCGGTTTCCGTTCACGCCGGTTGCACGTGCATACGGGTCAACAGCCTCCTGTGTTCCGGCGGCTGTGGTTGCGCTGTATGTGTAATAAGTTCCGTGGCCGCAGGGGTAGGTGAGTGTCCAAACTCCCTTGTCCTGCCTGTCCATGTGAAGCTGTTCAAAGGGCTGGCCGCCGTCGCCTGCTTTGTAGAGGTTGAGAACCACAGAGCTTGCAGTGGGTGCCCAGACCTTGAACTGGGTCATTGTCTTGCCGTTCTGCGTGATGATTGTGGCTCCGAGGTCATCTCCGTCATAGGTGTAGTCCCTGATGAACGCCTCCGAGTCGAAGATCTCCGTGGGCACGGCCTTTCTCTCACCATAGCCGTCTATGGCAACGGTGTATTCCTTGGAGATGTCCAGCTCCTCTGCAAGGTTGATTACCCCGCTTGTGCCGTTGAGCCATTTATCGGTTATTCCGGATATGGCGATTTCCCTGCCGTTCTCTGTGACATGGATGGTGCCTTCGATCTCAGTGTTGCCCGGAGCAATGAAGAATCTTATCTGGTTGGTGGAGATTATTCCGGCCAGGTTGAAGAATCTTATCTGCTGGAGTGTCTTTCCTCCGTCATCGCTCTTGTACTGGGCGCCGTTGCCCGTGATGAGGTAAATCTCTGTATTCTCTCCTGTGATGACTGCGGACCTGTCCTCTGCCCAGTCCTTGTTGGCACTGCCCCAGAAGTTCTGACAAGGGTCTGAACAGTCAGTTCTGACTATGAAACCGACCTCTTTAATGTAATCCGGGACATTGACAGTGCATTTTCCGCCATATTCACAAGGAACAAGAGGATAGCCGCTTCCGTCTTTTCCTTCCCACCAGATCCATACGTCACTTGTCTCAAGGTCAGCTGTTCCCTTCCAGTAGAAGGTGAGAAGGTTGCAACCTTCCTGTCTCTCCACTGTCTCCGAATAATTGTTGTCATTGTTTCCGTTGACAACGCCTGTGGCACATCCTGCAATAAGCATGCAAAGAGCTCCTATAAGAATAAAAATAGATACCTTCCTCATGTTTTCCCCTAAGTCATTTATTTTACAGTTTGTTCATGCTGACAACAACTGAAAAAAGAGAAAAAAGAATTGAAAATCAGGCAGCCTTATTCCTGAATATATGAGGCAAGGTTCTCCGCGTAAGAGTCAATCTCCTCACCTAGCTGGGTTGACGGGCGTACCAGGCTCTCATCGCCCTCAAGGTGGGCTATTCCCTGTACGGGCTGGTGACAGGTTGGCTTTTCCTTGTGGATTCCGAACGGGATGTGGATCATGCCGTTGCCCTGAGCCCAGAAGATCATGGAGTCCAGTGCCCTGGAGCCCTCGCAGAGAGAGTATTTGCATGAGGTGAAGCATGCGAAGAACTTGTCCTCAAGGGCATGGTCCTCGCACATGTCCACGGTGCTGTCAATGAAGACCTTCATCTCGGCAGACATGTTGCCGAAGCGGGTGGGGCAGCCCAGAATGATCATGTCGCTCTTGAGAAGTTTCTCCGGGGTGACTACCGGTAGCTCCATTATCTCTTCATAGTAGTCATTGGCTGTCTCTTCCTTGTTTGCCCAGATGTGGAGATCCGGATCCTCGACCCTGTAGAATCTGACATCGACATTTCTCTTCTCAAGTGCTTCCTTGAGGTAGGAACCGATAATGTAGCAGTTTCCGCTGACACTGTGGATGACTATGCTGCATCTTTTCATGGGGAACCTCCCTGACATATGGCGGCCGGTAGTTTGACGGGAAAACCGGCAGGCCGGAAAATGGTTGTATAGATAATATACACTGAAAAGACACAAGTGCGGCAAACTTCCGTAAATATTTAATGTCGGAATCATCACGGTTTACAAAAGATCGATCTATGTGTATCCTATAATGTAGCATGTAATGGAGATAATAAATGAGAAAGGTAGTATTGACGGCATTATTGTTGGTCCTCTTAATCGGTACCGCTTTTGCGGACACAACAAGCCTGACCATAGCAAGTATTGTCAATGACACGACTCAGCTCAATCCGTCCATCATAATCGGAATCGGTTCTGCGGAGCTGACATACTACGTGAACCCTGATCAAGAGACAACTGAGATAACAGGACTGAACCTGACCGAGGATGGCACTTTCACATTTGCCCTAATGACTTCAGAGGAAGTTATCATCAATAGCGAGTCCCAGAAATACGGGCTTTCAATTGAGATCCAGGCTGACGGATTCCATCTTTACGACTACAACTACAACGGAAGCATGGATGGCTCATCAAGGGATGAGCTCAGCATCAAGCAGAAGTATGCTGTCCCGCTCACAACCTCAAATCCGGAGGTTGAGATTCCCGATTTCTACGGTGCTAACGAGAATGTCACCGTCTACCACAGCGGAAGCAAGAACAGGATTGAGGTCCAGTTTGACAAGGGAAAGACAAAAGCAGAGTTGATTCTGGGAACATTCACCATACAGTGGAAGGGAAAGAGACCTCTGGAGGCCGGAATCTACAAGGCCAAGGTCAACGTCATTTACAGCACCCCGTAATTCCACCATAATACCTATATGCTACAGACTCAGTGCGCAGACGGAAGATTTGACTGGAAGACTTTCATAAAGAGAGTCGCCATAATCGCCATTCCTGTTGCACTTCAGAACCTTCTTTCCACAACAGGATCCATGGTGGATACCATGATGATTGCACGCCTTGGTGAGACCACGGTGGGGGCAGTGGGACTGTGCTCGCAGTTCTCCTTCCTGATGCTTGCGGCATACTGGGGCTTTGTCGGCGGTGGAATGCTCTTCATATCACAGTACTGGGGAGCTCAGGACGAGGAAGGAATCTGCCGAAGCTACGGCCTTATCTGGACATGCATAATGTCGGTTGCAGTCTTTTTTTCCGGTGCCGCCTTGTTTGCCCCACAGCTTATCATGAGGCTATATACCGACAAAGTGGCAATTCAGGAGATTGGAATAAGCTATCTGAAAATCGTGGGATTCGCATATCCTCTTCAGCTGTTCTCAATTGCCGCAAGCACGCTCCTCAGAGCCACGGAGCGTGTCAGGATCCCGCTTTACGCGGCAATAGCGAGCGTACTTTCGAACATCTTCCTTAACTGGGTCTTCATATACGGGAACTTGGGCTGTCCTGCAATGGGTGTGAGAGGCGCCGCAACGGCCACTGTCTGTGCCGCGGCCGTGAATCTGGCCATAATCTTCATTGCCTGCATCATCATCAAATATCCTTACATTTTCAGGATCCGAGACCACTTCAAGTGGGCAGGTCCTAAAGTCAGGGAGTTCTTCGCAAGATGCTACCCCATAATCATGAACGAGGTTTTCCTTGGAATAGGGAACATGACAGTCAATGTAGTGCTTGGAAGACAGAGTGAGCAGACCATAGCCGCCCTTGCCGTCTTCAGGACGCTGGAAGGTCTGATAATAGGATTCTTCGCAGGTTTCTCCAGCGCATCATCAGTGCTTGTGGGCAAGGACGTTGGTGCCGGAAAACTGAATGACGCATATGAGAAAGCCAAGCGCCTCATACCTCTCTGTGTCCTGACTATTGCAGTGACGGCAGTGCCTATTAACCTGCTTAGACCGCAGTTTTTACACATAATGAGCCTATCCGGGCAATCATTCGAGATAGCCAGCTACATCATCTTTGTATTCTCCATAGTGGCTGTGATCCGTATGGGCAATTGGTGCATGAACGACACATTCAGGGCCTCTGGCGATGCAGTCACCGGAACGGTGCTTGAGATAGTCTTCATGTACCTGATGGTGATTCCCACAGTCTGCATCGCAGGATTAAAGCTGAAAGTCTCCATCTATATCCTGTTTCCTCTGGTCTACTGTGATGAGATCATAAGGTTCGTGATAATGTTCACACACCTTTTCAGCGGAAAATGGATACGCCCTGTTACAGACCTGGGCAAGGCACAGCTTCAGGACTTCAGGCAAGCACGTAAAAGTCACACCAAGGGACAAAAAACAACATAATTTTGTTATAATAGCAACAAAAACGCCAAAATACACAATAAAGGGACGCACAAAACCCATGTAAGGTATACAATTGCGTCCATACTATATTCACAAAGGCATACATAATATAGTAGTATGAGTTTTCATTATAGAAAAATTATTTTCAGGAGGAAAATATGAAGAGACTGACAGTTGCAATGCTGGTTCTTCTTGTTGTCCTTTGTTCTGTGTTCGCAGGCGGTGCTAAGGAGACTGAGACCGTCGTGACCAAGACAACAACAACAGCACCGGCCACGCAGGTTAAGAAGGCAGAGCCTGAGTACAAGACAGATTACGCAACAAACAGCGTTAATGCAGGTTCTATCACAACTGTGCTGGGAAGCAGCGAGGGTGGAGAGGTCTCCTACGACTACTACAAGGGCGTCGCAGGCAAGGACTACACAGACCCTGCTTACTACACATTCAACGACTTCACCGCTGGTACATCCAACATGAAGTGGTCGACCCACACATGGGAGACATCAAGCGATTCTGCCATCTTGGATTACATTTCAAGAGGATTCTACGGCTTTGAGCTTTCAGATGACCTTGAGGGTTGGGCAATCACATGCGAGATGGCCACAGAGCTTCCCGTGGATGTCACAGCAGATTATGTAGGACAGTACGGCATTGAGGCCGGCGATACAGCCAAGGCTTGGAAGCTCACACTGAACCCGAACGCATGCTGGGAAGACGGCACACCGATCAACGCTGATACCTACATCTATTCTTACAAAGAGCTGCTTGATCCGGTCATGAAGAACCGCAGAGCTGACAGCCTCTACGCTGGTGACTTTGTCGTCTACAACGCAAAGAACTACTTCTATGCAGGACAGAGCGCATATCAGGAGAACTCAACCGGCGCTTATTATGCAATGGCTGACCTGGTCGTAGGTGCAGACGGACAGTACTTCACACCGGATGCAGAGCCTGTTTTCCTTGCTGTTGACTATCCTCTTGCTAACTGGCTTGGCGGCAACACTCTTGCCGACTATGTCGGAGCATACGGCGCAGCATACTTCGGAATGGACACATGGGCGGAGCTCTTTGCTCTTGCTGATGAGGACGGACTTGTTCCTCTCACAGACGCAACATATGCTCTCTATGCACCGGTTACAACAAGTAACCCGGCATGGAATGAGTCAGAGGCCGATCTTCCGGCTTACTTCGTCTACAGACAGACATTCCCGGAGCTCGACTGGTCAGAGGTCGGAATCATCAAGACAGGCGACTACGAGCTGGTTTACATCACAGTCAGCCCGACAGCAGATGCCAACTACTATGTCCCGTACAACCTTTCCAGCACATACCTTGTATACGAGCCGCTTTGGGAGGCCTGCAAGACCTACTACAACTCAAACGGCGACAAGGTCTCAAAGGACAGCGCTGACATCGCAAGCATCTCAACAAACTACTGCACCACAGTCGACACCACAATGTCCTATGGTCCTTACAAGCTCACATACTTCGAGCTTGACAAGCAGTACACACTTGAGAGAAACGATACTTGGTACGGTTACAAGGACGGCAAGCACAAAGGCCAGTACCAGACCGATAAGATTTCAGTCCAGGTCATCAACAAGCATGAGACAGCTCTTCTTGCATTCCTTGCAGGTGAGATCGATGGCGTAGGACTCCAGGCCGATGATATGGCCAAGTACGGTTCAAGCGACTATGTCCGCTACACACCGCAGAGCTACACCACAAAGCTGACATTCAACACAGACGCTGACAGCCTTGCAACAAGAGGCACACAGGTCCTGACAAACGCCAACTTCAGAAAGGGCTTTGCTCTGGCAATTGATGTCAACACATTCGCATCATCCCTGACAACAGGTATGCCTGGTTACGGTATGCTCAACACCCTGTACGTCTATGATCCGTTCACAGGAGCATCCTACAGATCAACAGACGGCGCCAAGAAGGCAATCATCGAGCTTTACGGCCTGACCTACGGAGCAGGTGGAGACTACGATGACATCGACGAGGCCTATGATGCAGTCACAGGTTACGATCTTGTCGGCGCACGTGCTGCAATGGCTCTGGCATATGATGAGCTCAAGGCAGCCGGAACATACAACGATGAGAACGTCGAGCTTGAGATCCGTGTCTACCAGAGTGACGACATCTACGTCAAGATGTTCAACTTCCTCAAGAGCGCACTTGAGAGCGCATGTGTCGGAACCGGATTCGAGGGCAAGGTCACTCTCAAGATGACAGTCGATGAGGACTACTACGACACAATGTACAGCGGCGGAACAGATATCATCTTCACCACATGGGGCGGAGCCGCTTACTCACCTTACACAATCCTTTATCAGTGCTACTGCGATGCTTCGGACGGAAGCGGAAACCAGATGGAGTACGGCTTTGACACAAGCAAGGTCCAGGTCACAATCAAGGCAGACGGCACCGACTACACCGAGTCACTGCAGAAGTGGGCTCTGTGGGCATCCGGCGATGTTGACACAGTCATCACAGCCAAGGACGGCTCAAAGCTCGCAGCATTCAGCGACTACGATGCAGCCACAAAGGCTGACTTCTACGGCAAGCTCGAGTATGCTTACCTCTCATTCTTCGTGACCACACCGATCTACTACAGATCAGTCGCATCAATGGTTTCACAGAAGGGTGACTATGCGGTCAAGAATTACATTGACCTTGTCGGATTCGGCGGGATTGCATTCTACACATACAACTACGATGATGCTGCATGGGATGCATACGTGAAGTCAGGTAGCCTCAACTACTAAGACGCATTTATTTACTGATCACCGCGGACGGACGCTTCGGCGTCCGCCTGCGTGTTTTTCCGGAGACATATGCTCAAGTATGTAATTAAAAGAATACTTCTCATGATCCTGACGTTCCTTGTGATCATGACGATGTGTTTTGTCCTTATAAAGCTGCTTCCTCTTCCTGCGGTCAAAGAGCAGGGCAGGGACGTACAGCTGGTCCTCCAGAGAAGAGAGGCAATGGGTTACAACAAGCCCATACTCACCCAGTATATGCTGTACTGGAGACACATTCTTCTTTACGGGGATTTCGGAGTCGGAGAACAGCTCTATGTCGGTCAGGAGGTTACCGGCATCATGCTTACCAAGATTCCGTATTCGATAGTCGTCAACCTCTATTCAATATTGATAGCAATACCGCTGGGTCTGTTTCTGGGCATATATGCGGCATTGAAGAAGAACAAGTGGCAGGATCACGTGGTTTCCACGGTGGTCATGCTGTTCTATTCGGTGCCCAGCTATGTCTATGCATTCCTGGTGCAATATATACTGTGCTTCAAGACGGGATGGTTCCCGCTGACGGCCGCATCGCGTGAGGTGGCGGGCTTCTTCAGCTGGACCATGTTCCGCTCCATGGTGCCTGCCGTGGTGTCGCTTGCATTCGGAACCATCGCAAGTCTCACCAGGTTCACCCGTGCCGAGCTTGCCGAGGTTCTCACCGGCGATTACCTGCTTCTGGCAAGGACCAAGGGTCTGACCAGAAACCAGGCCATCACCCGCCATGCCATGCGTAACGCCATGGTTCCGATCCTGCCCATGATCCTGGGCGAGTTCATCGGAATCCTGGGCGGATCGCTGATCATTGAGAGTATCTTCTCAATTCCCGGTATAGGAAACCTTTATGTCACCAGCATCCAGGTCAGGGACTACAATTTCTTCATGGCCGACACTTTCTTCTACACGTTGCTTGGACTTGTGGCAGGTCTTGTCGTCGATTTGAGCTACGGTTTCATAGACCCGCGCATCAAGATGGGACAGAGGTGACGCCATGGATACAAAGAAACTCAATCTGACAAATATCCCCAAAGAGAAGTTCGCCCTTGCCGGAGAGGACCGCAGGATCACCGACACCAAGTTCGAGACAAAGCCTGTAGGCTATTTCAAGGATGCGTTCAACCGCTTCAAGAAGAACAAGAGCTCGCTTGTGGCGGCAATCATCATCCTGCTGCTGTTCCTCTATGCGCTGATAGTTCCGTTCTTCTCCAACTACAACGTCAATTTCCGTGACGGTTATTACAAGATGCTCCTGCCCAAGAGCAAGATCTTCAGCTTCCTGGGCTGGGACGGATGCTCATGGTATACCGTCAGCCAGGCAGGTTATGACTCATACTCCGCAATAGGCTATGAGTACGGAAGCTCTGCAGTCAGAAAAGTCGAGGAGCCCATTGTCGAGGAAGGGACGGGCAAGACCTACTATAAAATCTACCTTGATTCCTATGAGAAAGTGGGATTCGCATATGTGGATCTGACCGAGGATGAGTTCGAGGCCCTGAAGGACTATCAGAACAGGACAGGTATTCAGGTCTGCTATCCCATTCCCGAGAACTACAAGATGAGTTATCAGAGTGTGGCCAACAGCGCCAATCTCTGGTACAAGCTTGCCGACACATCAAGCACCACCACGGGTGCGGCCCTGAATCATGATGCAGACGGCAACCCCATCTTCGAGAACAACTACATAGTCAAGGAAAGCCAGACCTACGGCCGTTATGACAGCCTGCGCATCGCAGGAGATGACGGCGGAAAGAACGGAAAGAGCTGGTATGTCTACTCAATAAAGAACCAGACCGGTTACCGTGTCAGGGTCCTTTACAGCGCATACTACAAGTACAAGAACGGTTTCGAGGCCAATCACCTCTTCGGAACCAACCAGCACGGACAGGACATCTTTGTCTGCCTTGCTGTAGGTGCAAGGCTCAGCTTCCTGCTGGCAATTGCGGTATCGATCTTGAACTTCTTCATCGGAGTGTCTTACGGCTCCGTTGAGGGCTACTACGGCGGTGCGATTGACCTGATTCTGGAGAGAATCTCGGATATCCTGAGCTCCGTGCCGTTCATTGTTGTTGCCACGCTGTTCCAGCTGCATCTGGCCAACAAGGTGGGAGCGGTGCCGAGCCTCTTGTTCGCCTTCGTTCTCACGGGGTGGATCGGAATAGCCCATAGGGTCAGAACCCAGTTCTACAGGTTCAAGAACTCAGAATATGTTCTTGCAGCCCGTACACTGGGTGCGCGTGACAGCCGTCTGATCTTCCGCCACGTTCTTCCGAACTCACTTGGAACCATCATCACCGGAACGGTCCTGATCATCCCGGGAGTCATATTCAGTGAGTCAATGCTCACTTACCTGGGTATCGTCAACCTGGAGACAAGCGGTCTTACATCAATCGGAACCATGCTCAGCAACGGACAGGCATATCTTTCGACCTATCCGCACATCATCGCGTTCCCGGCGGTGTTCATCTCACTGCTGGAGATCTCTTTCAACCTGTTCGGTAACGGACTGAGAGATGCATTCAACCCGTCTCTCAGAGGCGCTGAGGAGTAAGGAGGCAATCATGGAAAAGAAACTTGAAGTAAAAGACCTCCGTATCTCTTTCAAGACGTCAAACGGAAAGGTCCAGGCTGTTAGGGGAATTGACTTTGACCTGTACAAGGGCGAGACCCTTGCCATTGTAGGTGAGTCAGGCTCCGGAAAGAGCGTAACAAGCCGTGCCATCATGGGAATCCTTGCAGGAAACGCCATTGTGGAGGGCGGAAAGATTCTCTACGGGGACAAGGATCTTCTGAAGATCTCTGAGGAGGATTTCCATCACCTCAGAGGCGACAAGATAGCAATGGTATTCCAGGATCCGCTCTCAAGCCTGAACCCCATAATGCGTGTCGGAGCCCAGCTCATTGAGGCAATGCTTCTGAAGAACAAGGCCGCCCGCAAAGAGGGTGCCTGGAACATGAAGCGTCTGTTCGGTTCCCTTGAGACCCTGATGGACAAGGCCGGCTGCGAGGGAAGCAAAGCCGATCTTGAG
>JAFZUN010000317.1 GCA_017618315.1 Spirochaetales bacterium | reverse complement strand
CTCATTCACCTGTCTGAGTGACTTGATGTCCATCAGGTCATCACGGATCTTGCAGTTCTCATTGCTCTTGCGTGAAAGGATGTATTTCTCTGAGCTCTTCTTGAACAGGACCTGCTCATACTTCTTGATCCTCTCCTCGCCTACTCCGAATTCCTTTCCGAATGTGCGCCATTCCCAGCGCGGGATAATCTCACCCATGTGATTCCTCCTGATAATAGTTTAAAAAAGTACAATTGTGACGTGGCATGAGCCACTTTGGTTTTATTTTCCTTCTGCAGGGGCTCAATTGCAAGTCAAATCGCGTTATCCATAAGATAATTTCATAGTTCGGGGCGTTTTTACACTATTTGATTATGTTGTATAAAGCAAAATTCACTAAAACCGCTTTTTGCATCAATCAGAGAAGATTCGGATTTGCATATCTTTTTTGATATGCTAGAATCAGACGAAGGAGGCAGATATGACCCTTCATAACCTGCAGGTATTCATAGCCGTGTGCGAGGAAGGCACAATGACCGACGCCGCCAAGAGGCTTCACATGACTCAGCCCGGTGTCAGCAAGATAATCTCTGAGATGGAGCATTACTACGAGACCGTTTTCTTTGTGAGAAAGAACAGGCGGTTCTACCTGACTGCCGCAGGCAAGCAGTTTCTGGAGGACAGCAGGAAGGTCATTCAGGCCTTCTCCACCCTTGAGGGCAATGCAAGACACAATCAGGAGACAAAGTCCATCACACTCGGATGCACCTCGGGCTTCGGCTTCTCCATGGTGACTGATGTGGAGAATGCCTTCCACGAGAAGTACCCCAGATGCAGGCTGTACCTCAGAGATAGCTCCTCAAAGACAATCCGAGACATGGTGATCAGGGGCGAATGCAACCTGGCCCTCATTCAGCACTCATCATCGGACGAGCGCCTTCATCAGGAGGTGTTCTGCCAGAACTCGCTCATTGCGGTCTGCGCACCCAACTATGCGCTCAACTGCAGCTCAAAGACACTGACCATAGAGGATCTTTCACGTGAGAACCTCATACTGCTGGAGAAGGAACGTGCCACAAGAACCCTGATAGACAAGGTGGCAATGGAGAAGAACATAATCCTCAATCCCATCTGGACAAGCTCATCGCCGTCCAACGTCAAGGAACTTGCTGCCAGGGGTGAGGGAGTTGCGATCCTGTTCGAGATTCAGGTCAGGAAAGAGCTGGCATCCGGAAAGCTGATCCAGATTCCAACAGACCTCCAGGTAATGAAGAACTTCTACATAATATACCGCAACGACATCTGGCTGACGGAGGAGGAGCAGTATCTTATCCAGCTATGCAGGGAGTATGCACCCTGACTGCTTCCATGAACAATTTTTAAAAAGTGGCATTATTTTTCATTATGATATCAATTGAAAAATAAAAAAAATTTATGATATAAATTTAGTTTAATTTTATCAAATAACTCCAGTCAAAATAGCAATATTATACGCTTTCCGCGCATTTTGTTGCATTTTCCCCCTTACGTCCACCCGCTCTCAAAAGTTAGTCTTTTTCTAGAAGGCTAAAGAGACAGGGAGACACGGCAATGAGAAGACTGGCGGTTTTATTTTTGATGATCCTGCTGGCAGCGGGCTGTTGCTTTGCGGAGACCACAAAAACCACCATTACACTAGTTTCCTTGGTAGAAAAGCAGGAAGCACATTTCGTCATCCGCAACACAGAGACAGGGGCCACCGGCGCCTCAGTTGTCTACAGTACCAAGAAGATTGCAAGACAGGACGTGAGCACCTCATTTGACATCATCCAGTGCACTGACAGCAACGGAGTCAACAGGACAGACTTCACCGTCAAGGCAACTGAGCTGACTGCAAGGGTCAACGGAAAAACCTACAGCACGAATGGTGTCCAGATCATCATGGATGGTGCATCATTCGGAGCAGAGGTCAGCTTCACAAGAACAACAGTCGGAACAGTGGCAGCCGGAACCGTGATGGACAGCTTCGAGGTCATTTGGCCGACAAGTGCAGATCTTGTCGAGGCCACATATGAGGCATGCGTGGTCCTTACGACAACTTCTATTTAATTAATGACAGGTTGGGTTAGTTGATATAAATCAGACGGGTACGGTTCAGGCCGTGCCCTTCTTTTTTAGCTCTTCCAGTATCTTCTGTCCCATATCCATAGTGCGCGGATCCATGACAGCGAAAATGGCCCCGCACACACCGCCTCCAGCCCATAGAGAGCTGTTTGCCGCATTGACAATCGCTTCCACATCCAGATCAGTTATGCTTGCATTCTTAATCAAGACAGTACCCACGTCTCCCTCCTGTCACCTATTCTCAACGTTTTCCTCTTCATAAAATGTTATTTTTCCATGCTCACGGAGTTCACGAGTTTCACGGATTGCACGGATTACACGAGTTTCACGAACAACAACGAAATGGAAGACTATAAGAATATGGTTTTTACAGCCAGTGGATTCTGCTCTGGTCAAAGCGGTCCTGTTGGGGACGGTCTTCAGCAGGGTAGCCGAACGGGAAGAGCGCAAATGCCCTCTGGTTCTTGGGAAGGCCTCCTATGGCCTCCTCCACTGCCCTCATCCTGTCCTCATGAGGAGCGGTCCCGATCCAGACACCGCCAAGCCCCTGGGCATCGGTCTCAAGCCACAGGTTCTCCATTGCTATAGAGAGGTCTATCTGGGCATATTCGGGCCTTCTGCAGTCTGTCTTGTAGGCTGCAACTATCGCTGCAGGCGCGCTTGCGGTCATCTTCCCGTAAGGGGCGGCATCGGCAAGCTTAATGAGCATGGCCCTGTCGGTGATCACGTAGAACTCCCAAGGCTGCTGGTTTGTGGCTGACGGAGCCTGCATGGCTGCCTTGAGGATAGCAAGGATCTTCTCCTTTTCAACCGGTTTGTCCTGATAACTTCTGACACTGATTCTGTGGAATATGCTGTTCATGGCTCCTCTCCTTTGTCCTTACATTAATCTTTACGAATCCTGCAGCCTGTCATTGTAACGAATGCAATAAGAAGGCCACTTTCGTCCGTGACACGGATCTCATAAAAGACCGTGGTGCGCCCGTCCTTGATAAGATGTGCCTCTGCAATGAGCTTGTTTCCATTGGCAGCGTGCAGGTAGTTAATCTCGCTTGTCATTGAGCAGGCCTGTCCGTCACATGCAGCTCCGTAGCAAAGATCCGCAAGAGTGAAAATGGCTCCTCCCATCACAACGCCTCTGGCATTGCGGTGATAGTCCTTGATCTCCATGCTGCAACGGGCATAGCCCTCGCCTACCTCGTCAATGACAATGCCGCTGTGAACTGCATATCTGTCATCGATGAAAAACTCCCTTGTCGCTTGCAGGTCTCTTCTCATATTCGTCCCTTCTGCATGATCAATTCGATGTCTTCGGAGGCGGAACCTCAACGTTCACATCAAGGCAGACTGTCTCTATCGATGTGGCTTTGCCACTCAGATCGTCCACGGTGACAAGAGCGCCCTGCATCTGAGGCTTCTCCCAGCTCTCGTGACTTCTGGTCTGCACCTGGGTCCGAAGCTTGCGGATCTCATGCTCAGGTTCAAAGCCGCCCACGCTGAGACTTGCCCCGCAGCGTCCCAGATCCGAGATGTAAGCCGTGCCACCGTCAAGGATTGCGGCATCGGCTGTCAGAACCTTGCTGTGTGTGCCTACCACTGCGCTGACCTTGCCCTGCAAAAGGCGTCCCATGGCCATTTTCTCTGCCGTGGCAGATGCATGGAAGACATAGAGGACAATGGGTGTCTCCGTCCTTGCCTTCTCCGAGATTGCCTCTGCTCCCAGAAACGGATTGTTAAGGTGCGGGTTGTTGAAGTTGCACATCCCAAGCGTGTTGATGATGCAGACCTTTCTGTCGTTTACGGTGATGTAGCGGACTCCGCGGCCGGGAACGCTTTCAGGATAATTTGCGGGTCTGAGTATGCTGGATCTTTTGGCTATACCCTCAACCATGTCCAGCTTGAAGAATGATTTCTCTCCCATTGTCAGGATGTCTATCCCCATGTGCTGGAGGGAGAGCGCGTTCTGGAAGCCTAGCCCGAACCCGCTTGTGGCTCCTTCACCGTTGGCTATGACAAGGTCAACGCCATTTTCGCGTCTGTAATCCTTCAGTGCATTCTTGATCACGCCTATACCGCAGCGGCCAACTATCTCTCCAAGAAACAGGATCCTCATGTATGAAAAACTATCATTCTAAGCACTACTTTGCAATAGTGGCCTTTACGTTGTATATTTATCCCATGAAAGCAAGGCACATGGCATGTTTTTTGCTAGCACTTCTCATGGCTCTGGCTGTCTCATGCTCAAAAGGCGGCACGGGAGACATCCCAATCGGAGAGCAGGAGCTTCCTGACATGGTCATGAGGGATGCCACATACATGCTCAGCCAGAAGGACAACAGCCCCATGGTCATGAAGGCTGCCACCATAACAATATGGGGAACCGGCAGGGACACTGTGCTTGAGGACGTAAGCTTCAAGAGAGGCACAGACCTTGAGGGCACCTGCGGCAAAGCCGTGGTATCGTCCGACAACAAGCATGCCGTGCTTTCCGGAGGGGTCCGGATTGCCTTTGAGACCGATGACGGCTCTGCCGTGATCGAAACAGAGGACATAAACTGGAATGAGAGCGATGGCTCGTTCATGTGCGCAGGCATTGTGACTGTGACTTACGGAGACGGGACAATGATAAAGGCTCAGGGGTTCAGCGCCGTGATGGATGAGAACCTCTATGAGTTCGGAAAGATACTGGAGGGCAGTTTCACGGAATGAGGAAATATTTCAGATTCTTTTTATGCATTGCCCTCTTTGCGCTCTCTGCACTGCCCCTTCTTGCCTCTGACATCTCATTCTCCGGTGGCTACACCAAGGTGGACATGCAGCAGGGAAACCGCCGTGTCATCCTCTCAGGCGGCGCAAAGGTCACCACGGACAAGGTTGAGCTTCTCTCTGATTCCATTGAGCTATACGGTGACAACTACAGATATGTCACATGCAAGGGCAACGTGCGTGCCACGGAGGCGGAGAACGGAATAAGCTTCACAAGCCCTGACATCCAGTATGACAGAGAGCTTGGGATTGTAAGAAGCGACAGCTGGATTGAAATCCAGGACACACAGAACCAGGTCGCGCTCTCAGGCGCATGGTTTGAATATGACATGGGAAAGAGCCTGATGAGGCTCCAGATGATGGCCAAGATCATCAAGGTCACAGATGAGGGCCTGATGGTCTGCCGTGCTGACAGCATAGAGTATGACGGCCAGGCCAACACGGTCAGCCTCAAAGGCAATGCCAGCGTCAGCTGGAACAATGACACTTACAAGGCCGCGATGATAGTTGTGGATCTGGACACCAACGCAATCTCGCTTTACGGCACCATTACAGGAGAGTTCAATGGCTAATACCCTTAAGATTGAACACCTGAGAAAGGTCTACGGAAAGCGTGAGGTCGTGAAGGACATTTCCTTCTCCATGCAGGGCGGCCAGATCATAGGGCTTCTGGGACCCAATGGAGCCGGAAAGACAACCACATTCTACATGATAGTGGGCTTCATAACCAACAACGGGGGCAAGATCTCAGTCAACGGAATTGACATCACGGACATGCCCATGTACAAGCGTGCCCGCATGGGAATCTCCTACCTCCCACAGGAGCCGTCAATTTTCCGCAAACTCAGCGTGGAGGACAACATCCGCCTTGTTGCAGAGACACGCGGGGACATTGACAGACGCCGCAAGGAGGAGATTGTCAAGGGCCTTTTGAAGTCATTCGGACTTACGCACCTTGCAAAGCAGAAGGGCTACACTCTCTCCGGAGGTGAGAGAAGACGAACGGAGATTGCGCGCTGTCTTGCAACAAGCCCGCGTTTTCTGCTTCTGGACGAGCCTTTTGCGGGGATTGACCCCAAGGCGGTGTTCGAGATAAAGCAGATTGTACGTTCTCTGGCAAGGCTGGGAATCGGAATCCTGCTTACAGACCACAACGTGCGCGACGCACTTTCCATAACCACGTGCTCCCACATCATCAGTGACGGCAATATTCTTGTCTCCGGCGGAAAGCAGGAGCTTCTGGCCAACGAGATAGCACGGGATATCTACTTCGGCGAGTCATTTGAGGAACAGTGATGGACAGCATGATCGGCCTGAGCCAAAGCCTCAAGACAGAACAGACGCTGTCGCCTCAGATGCTGCAGTCGCTTGCACTGCTGCCCATGCCGATCCTGGAACTCAAGGCCCACATCCAGGCGGAGATCGAGAGCAACCCTGCCCTAGAGATCCCCGATTCCGAATATGACATGAGCATCGGCGGCCAGGAGGCATCACTTGATGACCGCATGGATGATGCCGATTCCTCCTACTATGAGGACTCCTCCTATGAGGGCATGTCCTATGCGGATCCCGAGGCCTCAGACCGCAAGCAGATGATGATAGAGAACTCAAGCGCACCCGGAGAGACACTGAAGGAGCATCTTATGGTGCAGCTCGGAGAGGTCCCCATGCCTGAGAGAATCCGAACAATAGCGGAGACCCTTATCAGCAACCTGGACCAGAACGGGTTCTTCATGCTCTCACTTGATGCGCTCTTTGAGAATTCCGATTTCACCGAGTCTGAGATAGCACAGGCCCTGGACATTGTGCAGGGCTTTGACCCTGCCGGAATCTGCGTTCAGGACTTCAGGCAGTCGCTGATACTCCAGGCAAAGCTCTCCGGCATGGCAGAAGAGGATCTTGCAATCTTCTCAGAGATAGTCAACGAGCATCTGGAGAAGCTTAAGAGCGGCAAGTTCAAGGAGGTGGCCTCCGCGCTTCACATCTCGGAGGAGGACCTTCAGACCTTCTACTCAATCCTCAAGAGCCTGACCCCCTACCCCGGAGCAAACTATTCTGCTGAAGGAATCTCCGCAGTTGAGCCTGACTTCTCAATCCATAACAACAACGGGACTCTGGTCCTAGAGATCAACAGGGGCGATATCCCTAACTTGGAGATCACTCCTGGCTTTGAGAGCATGGCTGATGATCTTACCGGGTCAGAGGCCAAGGAGGCTGCAAGCTACATCAGGGATTCAGTGAGGCAGGCCAAGAACCTGATCAACCAGGTAAAACTGCGCTTCCAGACCTTGTTCAAGGCAGCATCGGCAATTATGGAATACCAGAGTGAGTTCTTCCTCAAGGGTCCGCGCTTCTTGAAGACCATGACGCTGAAGGATATCGCGGAGAGAATCAATGTCCACGAGACAACCATGAGCCGTCTTGCCCAGAGCAAGTGGGTGGACACGGACTGGGGCCTTTATCAGCTCAAGTATTTCTTCACCCAGGGTGTCTCAACCACATCAGGTGGCCAGGAGAGTGTCTCACGTAATGTGGTTAAGGACATGATTGCCGAGATCATCTCAGAAAACGGTGCCCTCTCAGACCAGAAGATCTCTGACATGCTGCTCTCACGTGGAATCAAATGCGCTCGCCGTACTGTTGGAAAGTACCGCTCCGAGCTTAACATCGACTCATCCTACACCCGCTGAGTCACTAAACTTTTTTGCTTTATTTTTTGACTTTTGCCATATGTGCCTATAAAATTAAGTTACAGAGACTTTTGATTTAGGAGGCACAAATGAATCTGAACGTCAGAGGTATCCACTACCAGATCAGCGATGAGACCAGGGAATTCCTGGACAAGAAGCTTGCAAAACTTGATTTTGCCGAGAGTTATCTTCACGATCTTGACATCACCATGAAGCGGGAGACATTAGGACAGGGTTTCCATATCGATGCAAAGCTTCATTTCACATGGGGAACAGTAAAGGTTGTCAGTTATGACTGTTACGAGCTTTATGAGGGAATTGAGATGATTGCCGATAAGATCGAGGCAGCGGCAAGAAAAGAGAAAGGCAAGGTTATAGAAGGATAAAGACACCTGTTTGAAGGGAACAAAAGAAATTGAAGGGGCTGCAATTGATTTTGCAGTCCCTTCGCTTTTTGTCTTTACACGTTATCAGATTGCTTTGATTTCAATCCCATCCGCAATTGCAGCCT
>JAFZUN010000316.1 GCA_017618315.1 Spirochaetales bacterium | reverse complement strand
AAGATCCCGTATCTGTGCCTGAAGCTGTCTATCTGTCCAAGATGCACGGTAAGGAGATTCGGCCTATATCTCTTTATCATGTTGCAGGCCATGATGGTCTTGCCCTCGTCAGAGCTCTCAGGCTCCCATCTGGCCATTATGGCCTCGACAGGCCGCACCACGTTCTCATAGACATCGTCAGATGTCCCTGCCCTCTTGTAGGCCTTCTCAAGCGTGTCATCAGGCCCTTGTGCCCAGTATTCGGCCACCAGGTGGTCAATGCCCTTGTGACCTCCGGTGACCGGCCAGAATACACTGGCAGTGACAAGACCGGCCTTCTTTGCAGCGTCATGGATGTCGGGAATCCTCACAGGATCGTGGAACCAGTACCAGTCGCATTTGAGGTTGCCCACCTCTGAAGGCTCATTGTTCACTATCCCGTGTCTACCGCAGCGGGCTCCCGTGAGCATGCTGGTGTGCGCCGGATATGTCAGGGACGGATAGATTGTCCTTATCCTGTTGACCCTGGATCCTTCATTCAGCAGCCGTGAGAACACAGGTTTTTCCTTCAGAAGATCCAGATCCTCAGTGACCATCGCATCAAATGAGACCACTACAAGATGTTTATCCATCATTCACCTCCGGCAACTGCCATTATACATGAGAATCAGCATTTCTGAAAATGTTTGGTATCATGCCGTCAAACATGATATCATTATATGGGGCATACTTTATATAGAGGTTGACGGATGGACCAGCATATCCTGCTTGACAATTATTCTCCTGCTGCAGATATAGTCGTAACCTCAATCTGCCTTATCATGATAATCCTGGTGCACTTCTCCTACTTCAGCAGGACCAGAAGCTCTAAGCTCTTTCTGTCAATGATCGTGATACTGCTGCTGGCGGCGTGGGCAGACATCATATTCTTCACCATAGCCGTAAATCCGGACATGCAGATTGTCGCCAACTGGTTCAGGTGCTTCTACCACGCGCTCCTGTTCCTGATATTGGTGTATTTCATCGCATACATATGTGAGGTCACACGTTACGATAAACCCAAGCCATTTGTATTGACAGCCAACATCCTGTTCCTGGTTGTCCTGGTGGCAGACATCATCACCACAGCCATGGGACCGACTTTCACATTGGTGGGAAACAGCATTGTCTTCGCAAAGCGCGGGATATTCATGTTCGGTTTCATCTCGCTGATGGGTCTGGGCTTCATTGTGCTTACCAAGTCCCGCAAACGGCTCTTCAGGCGCGTAATATTCGGATTCTACGGGACACTGGTCATATCATTCGTGATTCTCTTCATACAGGGACTGAACGGACAGAACTCATTCACGGTCTCCGCACTGCTCTTCCCCGTCATTGCCATGATGTACGTGCTTCACTCCAACCCGTACGATGCAAGACTGGGGACAAACGACCTAAAATCCATGAATGACCTGGCCAGATACTACTCCGGCAAGAAAAAGGACTTCATCTTCATGAGCCTTTTCATGCACTCTTTCGAAGAAGAGGTCAGGGATATCCCCGATGACATGAAAGCCATCATAAGGGAGGTATCCTACAACTTCTTCAAAGGCTGGAGACTGTTCAGGATAGGTAAAGGCCATGTTGTCATGATCTTCCTGAAATCCAGGAACCCTGACTATGAGAGGAAGATTCAGGGGATGCTTGAGGTATTCCACAAGCATTATTTGCATTACCGTTATGACTACAAGATCGTCATAGGTGAATCCGACGATGAGATCAGCCGCAGCGGCCTTTATGCAGATTTCATAGATGCCATACAGCGCACCATGCCGGAATGCTCCATCCACAGGGAAAGTGATGCGGATCTTGCCGCATTCCATAAGTCACAGTACATCCTCAGCGAGCTTGCAGACATCTACCAGAAGGCAGATCCGAACGACGCGCGTGTCCTCTGCTACTGCCAGCCGGTCCTGAACGTCAAGACCGGAAAACATGAGAGTGCAGAGATCCTTACACGTCTTGACCTTGAAAAAACGGGAATAATCTGTCCCGAGCATTTCATCCCGCTTGCGGAGCAGCAGGGCTACATCCATACCCTTACGATGATCATCCTGCAGAAGACATGCGTTGAGCTGAGGCATCTGGAGGAAACCGGGCATGAGATAAACAGGGTCTCAATCAATGTCTCCGCCGGGGAACTGAGGGAAGATGACTTCTGCCGCGACATAATTGACATCATTGAAGGCTGTGGCGTCTCAGGAGATAAGATCGCCATTGAGATCACGGAGTCCATCAGCGAGAATGACTTCATCCTCATGAAGGAGAAGATCCTGGAGCTCAGAAAGAAAGGCATACTGTTCTATCTGGATGATTTCGGAACAGGATACAGCAACATGGACAGGATCATGGAGCTGCCGTTTGACATGATCAAGTTCGACAGGACAATGGTCCAGGCATCAAGGACCGATAAGAGATCGCGCCAGATGGTCTCCTATCTGGCCAACATGTTCTATGCCATGAATTACTCGGTCCTCTATGAGGGCGTGGAGACTGAATCCGATGAGATAATGTGCAAGCTCATGTCCGCGACTCACCTGCAGGGCTTCAGATACTCCAAAGCCATACCCATTGAGGAACTTGTCAGCTTTCTTTGATTCAACAGGCATCATGGCCATAAGGGAGATATTCTATAAATGTACATCACAGATGACGGAATAAGGCTCAACGCAGAAATCGACATGCCTGAGGGCAATGCAGAAAAATGTCCACTGGTCATTATCATCCACGGCTTCACAGGCCATATGGAGGAGCGCCACATACTTGCAGTCTCAAAGGCCCTAAATCAGGTGGGCTGTGCGACGCTCCGGGTGGACATGTACGGCCACGGCCACAGTGAGGGCAACTTCAGGGACCACACCCTCTTCAAGTGGATGACAAACGCAATGACAGTCATCGACTATGCCAGGACACTGGATTTCGTGACCGATATTTATCTATGCGGACACTCGCAGGGAGGCCTTACCGTCATGCTGGCAGCAGCGCTGAAGCATGATGTCATCAAAGGCATAATCCCCATGTCACCCGGAATCACCATCCCTGAAGGCGCCAGGAAAGGCAATTTCCTTGGCATTGTCTTTGATCCTGACAATATTCCGGATGAATTTCCCATCCCGGGCAAGAACCTGGTGCTGGGAGGCAACCATATGCGCGTCTCACAGATGATCAACGTGGATGCCTATATTGACAGATACACCGGCCCTGTCCTGCTTATCCACGGGGATAGTGACACCACAATCCCCCCAAGTTGCTCGATTGAAGCCTCAAAGAGGTACAGAAACGCACAGCTTGTCCTGATTCCCGGAGACACCCACTGCTATGACCATCATCTGGATCTTGTCACCGATGCGGTGAAAAGCTGGATGAAAAGGCAGCTTCTGATGTAAGATTGGGCAAAACAGGAATAAACATGAACTTCAAGATCATTACACTGGTGATTGTCACCGCAATCTATCTTTACAACCTGCTTCTGGCCATTGTGCGCGCAGGATCTTCAAAGAACCCCATCCCCGCCAATGTCTCAGATGTCTATGACCCTGAGACCTACCAGAAGTGGAGGTCCTACCATGCGGAGAAAAGCCGCCTGTCCATAGCATCATCCACAGCGTCCTATATCATAGACATGGTGCTGCTGGCATTCAACCTCTATGCTGCTTTCGCATCCCTCTTTGCGGAGAACGATTTCTCTCAGCTATTAGCCGTCATGCTGCTCTCTTCCCTCTCAGGACTGCTTCTTATTCCATTCTCCTATTACAACACAATGAACATTGAGGAGAGATATGGCTTCAACCGCTCCAAGAAGAAGACCTTCTGGGCAGACCAGATCAAGAGCTTTGTCATAGGATTAGGAGTTGCCATAGGAATAGCATCACTTCTGATGTGGACACACCGTCTTCTGGGAGACTGGCTGATTCTTGCGTTCGCAATCATCATGATGATCATCATGCTGGGGATAGTCTTCCTCTACCCCGTTCTGAGCAAGGTCTTCAACAAGTTCACGCCGCTTCAGGATGGAGAGCTCAAGGACAAGGTCACGGAGCTTCTGAGCAGGCACGGCTACAAGGTGCGCGCCATAAAGGTGATGGATGCCTCAAGACGCACCACGAAATCCAACGCATACTTCACAGGCTTCGGCAAGATGAAGACAATTGTCCTGTATGACACACTGGTCAACACCATGACGGTGGATGAGATCTGCGCAGTTTTTGCCCACGAGATGGGCCACGGCCTTCACAAGGACACGCTTAAGAACCAGATAATGACGTTCTTCCAGGTGTCTGTCATGGGCGTTCTGGCATGGCTTACACTGCGTACACCTGCAATCTTCACCGCATTCGGCTTTGAGGGCATCAACTACGGCTTTGCATCAATAATGATGATGGGCGTGGAGTTTGCGCTCATAGCACCGCTTT
>JAFZUN010000315.1 GCA_017618315.1 Spirochaetales bacterium | reverse complement strand
TCTCCATCATTTGAATCCCGGTCCGAAGACCGGATATTTGATTTTCTCGTTCTCTCCTGTCAACTCCGCATCCTCCCGGATGCTCTCCGAACAACTGTACGTTATCCTCTGTCCGAATCCTTGAATTGACTGGAAGCCCTCAAAGCTTCCAAATTTCCTCTTTCCTTCGCTATGCTTGTAAAGAACTTTATCTTGCCCGCCATTTGGCGTGCGTCATGTAAACTACCACAAAGGCATTTGATTGTCAACAACTTTTTTAAAATTTCGCAACAAAATGCGCGCTTTGAAAACCTATTCTTTCACCGGCAACAAAATAATCACAAAAGGATTCACCCGAAAAAAAATAAAAGTTTTTTTCTGAAACCTGAAATATTTTCGGCACTTTTCTCGTATATGTCTTCAGAAGCGCATAAAACGCGCAAAGGAGACAATCATGGCAAACAGAATCAGAATCTTCGGTTACATCGACAAAGGCTACACAGGCCAGAGCATAATGGTCGAGTGCAGCATCAGAAACGGCTTTCCCGGCTTTGACATAACGGGCCTTCCCGGAGCAAGCGTCAAGGAGGCACGTGAACGGGTGAGGTGCGCGCTCAGGAGCTGCGGTTTCAAATTCCCGCAGAGCAGAGTCCTGGTGAACCTCAGCCCGGCAAGCCAGTCAAAAGACAGCACCCTTCTGGACCTGCCACTTGCATGCTCAATCTTGTGCAGCCAGACCCGTCAGCACAACGGTCAGGACGGACTGCAGGGAGGAAACACAATCAACATCATGATTGCTGGGGAGCTGTCCCTTGACGGGACATTACTACAGTCTCCTCAGGCAGCGGGAGCACTTGAGGTGGCAAGGACATCCGGCTGTCATGTCTGCATAATACCTGTGAGCATCCCCGAATCAGAAAGAAAACGCAGACTGGAGGAAGAAGGAATGACCGTGATCCATGCATTCAACCTGGCCCAGGTCTTCGGAATCTGCAGTGACATCATATGCGGGACAATAGAGCTCAAGGACATGGAGAGCCCGACAAGCAGGAGCAAGACAATATTCCAGGATGTAATCGGCCTTGATGAGGAAAAAGATATCCTTGCCATGGCGGCAAGCGGGTTCCACAATGCCCTGCTCTTCGGGCCTCCGGGTGTGGGAAAGACAATGCTATGCAGCAGGATGCACCTCTTGTTGCCTCCATATATGGATAAGGAGCAGGACGAGGTGTCCAGGATCCTCGGATGCGCGGAGCAAAATGACATAGCACTCAATCCTTCGCTCCGCGAACGCATGAGGATTCTCAGCCACGACTGCACCCAGACGCAGTTTGTATCCGGCAAATCCCCCAAAACCCCCGGTGAAGGCGCACTAGCTCACATGGGCACACTGGTGCTGGACGAGATCAACAAATACACGCCCAAACTGCTTGAAACAGTCAAGGACACATATGACAAAGGCTATACCCAAAGCACCCGCAGCGGTGAGGTCCTCACCTACCCCGCCCGATTCCTGCTCATCGCCAACCTGAACGCCTGCTCCTGCGGAAATCTCGGTGACCCCGAGGCAATATGCACATGCACAGCCCAGAAACTCTCAGCACACTGGGCCCGCCTGGGGCGACAGCTCATCGAGCGCTTCGACATCCGCCTGCCCATCCGCCCCCAGAAGGACATGCTCTCCATGATCAGCAGCCCACCCAAAACCGATGCTTCATATCT
>JAFZUN010000314.1 GCA_017618315.1 Spirochaetales bacterium | reverse complement strand
GCTGTCATTGCAAGTCTTCCGTCTGAGTCGATGTTGATCTTGCAGACTGCGCTCTTGGCGGCTTCTCTGAGCTGCTCCTCAGGAATTCCGACGCTGTCCTTGAGCTTTCCACCGTACTGGTTGATGATCTTGACGTACTCCTGCGGGACTGATGAGGATCCGTGGAGGACAATCGGGAAACCGGGAAGCTTCTTCTCAATCTCCTTGAGGATGTCGAAGCGGAGCGGTGGCGGAACAAGGATTCCGTCAGCGTTTCTGGTGCACTGCTCAGCTGTGAACTTGAATGCACCGTGGCTTGTTCCGATTGAGATTGCCAGTGAGTCGACACCGGTCTTTGAGACAAAGTCAATGACCTCAGAAGGCTGTGTGTAGTGAGAGGTCTCTGCCTGAACCTCGTCCTCGATTCCTGCCAGAACTCCAAGCTCACCCTCGACTGTGACATCGAACTGGTGTGCGTACTCGACGACCTTCTTGGTCAGTGCGACGTTCTGGTCATAAGGAAGGGATGAACCGTCGATCATGACCGATGAGAAACCGTTGTCAATGCAGTCCTTGCATGTCTCGAATGAATCGCCATGGTCAAGGTGAAGAACGATCGGGATATCATATCCGAGCTCGTGAGCGTACTCTGTGGCGCCCTTTGCCATGTTCCTCAGAAGGTTGATGTTTGCATAGTCTCTGGCACCCTTTGAGACCTGAAGGATGACAGGTGACTTTGTCTCGACACATGCCATGATGATTGCCTGCATCTGTTCCATGTTGTTGAAGTTGTATGCAGGAATTGCATATCCGCCGCGAACTGCCTTGGCGAACATATCTCTGGTATTGACCAGACCCAGTTCTTTGTATGAAGTCATTTGGGTAATCTCCTATTGCAGATATTATTATTTATTTGGCGCTTATGCGTCAATAATTCTTGCTTGACGGAAGATTACAAGGAGGCTAATCTTCAAGCCATGGGAAAAAAGCACAAGAAGGGACTAACAGCCATTCTCATAATCATAGCAGTTGTCATTGTCTTAGGAGCGGCCGCAGCCGTGTATTTCCTTGCCTTTGACTCAATGACAATCGTGTCGGATTCGGCTTTCTCCCAAATTGTCCCCCAGAAGACAGTCACCAGGTTGCGTCTGAGGTGTGCGTTGAAAGGAATAAGGCTCAGTGTGACAAGACTCACGGACGACTGTTTCTACTCTGAGGCTGCTTTCGAGGCCAGGCTTGGCAGGATCAGGTCCGACTATGTCCTTTTGGGACCGCTGTCAGCCGCATATGCCGTCAAGAATTACATTGATGTCTCTGATCTCCTTAAGTCCTCAATTGTACTTGCAATCCATGATTCCGAAGGCTCGCATCTGTTTGACTGCACACTTGTCTCAGACGTTATCTCGGGATGGGAGAAGGTTGCGTCAGAGCTCTCATTGGAGACTTCAACAATGTCCCAGAATGTAGGGCTTGTGTATGATAGTGATTCAAAGAATATTGCAGAGGCAATCATCTCATGTTTCCCTGTCGGTAGGGTGACTTCATTCGAAAAGCCCGAATCAGGCAGGTTGTTCGCTTCTTCATCAATTGAGGAGATGAACAGGCAGGGTATTGTGATTGCCCTGTGTCCGTCTGTGGACTCTTTCTCGGATTTCTTCAAGTCAGAGAACTCAATCTCATGGATAACAGACTACAGACTGGCTCTTACAGTTCCTGACAAGAACCTGTACGGTATTGTCATTCCTGACTTCTACTGGGTCTTGGAAAAAGCTTTGTCCGTGGAGAAAGGATCCCGGATCATCACTGAGCTGGAGTATATATATGAAAAGAAATAGCGCCGTACTTGATGAGGCCTATTTCGACGGAATCTTCTCCTCCTTCAGGCAGGTCCTTGCGGACATGGGAAAGGTTCTTCCCGCAGTATCTCTTGTGGCGGTCCAGAAGCAGGATCCGTTCTCAGTGCTCATCTCAACGGTAATCTCCCTTAGGACCAAGGACGATGTCACCCTCAAAGCATCAAGACGCCTTCTTGCGGAGGCACCTGATCCTGAGGCCATGCTCAGGCTCTCAGAAGAGCGCATTGCGCAGCTGATATTCCCTGCAGGATTCTACAAGCGCAAGGCAACCCAGATCCATCAGATCTCTGCGATTCTTGTAGATGAATATGGCGGCAAGGTCCCTGCGGATGCGGATCTGTTGATGAAGCTTCCCGGAGTAGGAATCAAGACTGCCAACCTGACACTTAATCTGGGATTCGGAATAGATGCAATCTGCGTTGACTGTCATGTGCATCAGATCTCAAACCGCCTCGGGTGGATAGATACCAGGACCCCAGAGGAAAGTGAGAAGGCCCTGCAGCCGATTATGCCCAGAAGGTTCTGGATTCCGTTAAACGAGCTTCTTGTCTCCTATGGACAGGAAGTCTGCACCAGTGTAAGTCCTAAATGCTCAATGTGTCCTGAAAACGGAAGATGCCCCAAGATCGGGGTCACACGCACGCGCTGAGCCTGTCGAAGTTTTCCTTGATTATCATTGCAAGATCCTCCGGTGCCATTCCCAGAGTCTCTGCGGCACATTCATAAGTATGGATAATATAAGACGGATTGTTGGGCTGTCCCCTGAGCGGGACCGGAGCAAGGTAAGGGGAGTCTGTCTCAAGAAGAAGTCTCTCAAGCGGCACTTTTTTGAGCATCTCCCTGAGGTTTGTGTTTCTCTTGTATGTGAGGTTTCCCGCAAAACTTATGTAGTAGCCTTTATCCAGGGCTGTCTCCAGAACGGTGCTGCTTCCGTCAAAGCAATGGATTATGCCGCCTCTCTCGGGACCGAGCCTTCTGATGACCTCCGCAGTCTCATCATCCGCGTCCCTGTCATGGATCAGGACCCTAAGGCCCATCTCGGAGGCCCAGCGCATCTGGGTCTCGAATATCAGATGCTGCTTCTCATGTGTTCCGTAGTCCCAGTAATAGTCAAGTCCGATTTCACCTATGAAGCATGCTTTATATCTGATGATGTTGTCCTTCAGCACAACCAGCTCTCTCTCAATCTGGTCAATGTCTTTTATCTGGGCAAACTCATATTCGGGCTCAAGAGGCTTTGTCTCACTGCGACCGGCCTCCCACGGACCCATTGCTCCGGAAAGCAGAATCTTAGGGTAGGGCTTCAGGAACTCTCTGCGCTCCGGAAGGTCATCATGCATGCAGCCTATGTCTATGCCGCCGTGAAAGCCGCTTGAGAAAAGCTTGTCATAAAGGGAAAAAACATCCATGCCCCTCTGGAGCATGGACTGTGTGTGGAAATGTGAGTCTATGACGTTCTGATATGTCATGTCAGAAGCTTTCTGTCCAAGGGTTTTCCGTCAGATCCCAGAAGAACAGGTTTTGTCTTATTTGTGACGGTGGACTCCTCAATGACAATCCTGGCGACATCGCTGTAGGACGGGACGTCATACATGATGTCGGTCATGATGGACTCAACAATGCTTCTAAGCCCACGGGCACCGGTCTTCTGGTCGAATGCCGTCTGGGCAATGCTGTGGATTGCCTCTTTTGTGAACTCGAGCTCGACATTATCAAGTTTCATTGTGGCCTGATATTGTCTGATGATTGAATTCTTGGGTTCAGTGAGAATCCTCTCAAGGTCCTCTACATGCAGTTCGTTGAGAGCTACATGGATCGGAAGTCTTCCGATGAACTCGGGGATTAGACCGAACTTGATCAGGTCATCAGGAAGCACATTGGAGTAGAGGGTTGCAAGATCCTTGTCCCTTGAGTCTCCCACGTTTTTTCCGAATCCCATTGAGGATGTGTCCATCCTTTTCTCGATAATCCTGTCAAGACCGACGAATGCTCCGCCGCATATGAAGAGGATGTTGCGAGTGTCAATTTTGAGCATCTCCTGGTTCGGGTGCTTTCTTCAGCCCTGGGGCGGGACACTTGCGACTGTTCCCTCGATTATCTTAAGAAGAGCCTGCTGGACTCCCTCACCGGAGACATCACGTGTAATGGAGACGTTCTCTCCTTTCTTTGCAATCTTGTCCACCTCATCAAGAAAGATTATTCCGTGCTCTGCGGCTGAGATGTCATCATCTGCGGCCTGGATCAGCTTCAGCAGTATGTTTTCAACGTCCTCTCCGACATAACCGGCCTCTGTGATTGTAGTTGCATCGGCAATGGCGAACGGCACGCTGAGTCTAGTTGCAAGGGTCCTTGCAAGAAGGGTCTTTCCTGTTCCGGTCGGTCCCATCATCAGGATGTTGGACTTGTCCAGCGAGACATTCTCCTTGTCCTCAAGCTCTTTCTCGAACTTGACCCTCTTGTAATGGTTGTAGACCGCCACAGACAGGATCTTCTTTGCCTGGTCCTGACCAATGACATACTGGTCAAGGTATTCCTTCAGCTCGTGCGGTGTGGGGAGTTTGTCGGGCAGGGTGTTTGAGGAGCCTGACTTCTGGGTCTTCCCGTCATCGTCATAGAGGATTGATCTGCATTTCTCAACGCAGCTCTCACAGATGGTTACGCCACCCGGGCCTGTAACCATCCTGTTGGTCGAGCTGCCGCAGAACGAGCAGTACTTGTTGTTCTTTCCGAATGCCATTATTAACCCTCGCGCTTGAGAATCGTGTCGACAATGTGGTAGGCAACCGCATCCTCGGCAGTCATGAAATGGTCTCTCTCGATGTCGGCGGCAATCTTTTCAGGATCCTGCTTGGTGTGCCTTGCAAGATAATCGATTGAGAGTTTCTTCAGCCTGATGATCTCCTTGGCATGGATGCTGACATCAGATGCCTGACCCTGGACACCGCCCCACGGCTGGTGGATCATTACCCTTGCCGACGGCAGGATTATTCTCTTGCCCTCTGCACCTGCTGCAAGGATCAGAGCAGCCATCGAGGCAGCCTGACCCATGCATATGGTTGATACATCAGGTCTGACGCACTGCATTGTGTCATAGATGGCAAGTCCTGCTGTTACACTTCCGCCGGGGGAGTTGATGTAAAGGCTGATGTCCTTCTTTGAGTCCTCGGATTCCAGAAACAGAAGCTGCGCAACCACAAGGTCAGCCTTGGCGTCATCTATCTCGCCGTCGAGGAAGATGATCCTTTCCTTCAAGAGCCTGCTGTAAATGTCATAGGCTCTCTCATTGAGTCCGTTGTGCTCTATGACTGTCGGTACCAGATATGATGCGGTTCTGTCCATTCAGATTCCTCAGTTCTCTTTATTTTCTTCAGCCTTCGGGGCAGCAGCCTTGAATGTGTTGTTCTCAAGCAGGAAATCACGTGCCTTCTTGAACTTGACGTCATCCTCGGCGTAGATCTTCATTGACTCGTAGTTCGGGCTGTCCTTGGTGATGTCCTCACCGTAGTTCTTCAGCTCCTCTG
>JAFZUN010000313.1 GCA_017618315.1 Spirochaetales bacterium | reverse complement strand
TCATACTTTTTAGTGAAATCTTCAGCAAAAAGCTTGTCTTAATTAATTTTCCGTGAAAAGATGAATCATGAACAAATATGTTATTGCAGAGTTGATAGAAAATCAGCGACAGGAAATCGGAAATCTTCTCAAGAGCATTGATAAAAGCGGCTACCTGAAACTTGAGGGGACGTTATACTGCAAAATGGAGCACGGAGAATTTCGCTATTATATCCGGGAGAAAGCACAAGATGTTCCCCGATATCAAAGAGCGGACAAGAATACAGAAAAACTAATCAGCGCTCTTTGTACTAAGACTTATGCCAAGAAGCTTCACAATGCAGCAGAGAAAGAGCTTTTGCAGCTGACCAGATGTCTTAAAATCCTAAAGGCAAAAGAAGGGACAAGATTTGATGATGCTGATATTGATGCTGTCTATGGCAACCTTCCGGAAGGAATCAGATCTCAAGTCAGACCAAGCCAGTTCACCGATGACGGTTTTGCTGAAAAATGGCAGGCGGAGAAATACCAGAAAAGATGGGAAGGAAAAGGCACTTTTTATGAGACACCACGAGGGGAGAAGGTCAGATCCAAGAGCGAATGGATGATAGCCTGCATGCTGGACAAAGCAAGTGTGCCTTATAGGTATGAGGAATTAATCGGGCTTAATGAATATCTTGGTGGAAATCTTCATCCTGATTTCACTGTCCTGAACAAAAGGACAAGAAAGGAGTATTATTGGGAGCACTTCGGGAGGATGGATGATCCGAAATACGTGGAGGAATCATTCATGCCGAAAATCAGGGATTACTATGCCTGCGGTTTCCTGCCAGGTGAGAAGTTGTTAATGACATTCGAGTCCAAAGAACATCCATTTGACACGACGCAGGTCGAGAGGTTGATAGAGGAATATCTGAAATAGGGCAATTCTACTAAGCGTATGTGGCCGCACTTGCCCTTTGATGGATATTGTTGTTAAATTTCTACTGGTATGGGGTCTCGGACCATCCGAAGGAGAAAAACATGAATAAGGCATTTATCATTCTTCTTTCAGTTCTTCTTGTTTTTATGGCAATATCATGTAATTCAACCAATGTTGCATATGCAGATGCAGATGATGGCTCAATTTCCTCAAATGCAGATGGGTCTGCAGACCTTAAGGATACCGAAAACGAGCAATCCTCAAGTGAGGACGGTTTCGGAACAGTCATCTTCAATCCCAACAGCGCAAGCGGCAGCATGCCCGACCAGCAGATCCCAGAAGGTGTGCTGACAAAGCTGGATAAGTGTACGTTAACTATGGTGGATTGTCATTTCGCAGGTTGGAACACTGATTCTGCAGCCGAGGGTGACTGGCTTGATGATGAGGCTGAAATTATGTTGTCCGCAGGCGAGCAGATGACCCTCTATGCATTCTTTGAGCCGGATACCGCCACCGTTACATTTTACGCCAACGGTGGATCAGGCGACATGCATGCTCAGAATGTGATTATCAATCAGGGCTTTGTCCTTAACGCCAATTCATTCACTGCCCCGGTAAACACTGCTTTCTACGGATGGAACACCAAGACTGATGGAAGCGGGGATTTCTATGGTGATTGTGCATACATCACCATTAAGGAGAACCTAAGCCTCTACGCCATGTGGACACCTGCGAACTGATCAGACTTTAATCAATTTTAAGGCTTCCAGAACTGCGCCTTCTACGGCGTTGTGAAGGGGAGGAACACAGGTCAGGTTACTGTTCTTTTCCTTGAGCATGCTGATAAAGCGCTCTCTAATGCATGTGTTATTCTCCAGAAGGCCTCCCAGAAGGGCGACATTACAGGAAGAGAAGCCAAGCTTGGAGGCTACGGCCTCCACAAGCCGGACAAGAGCCTCTGCATTGCTGCTTACAATTCTAATTGCAACCTCATCCCCAAGACGGCATGCTTTGTCCACAAGAGAAGCGACAGAGGCAACTGCGCTTTTATCATTATTGTAGATGTAGGAGACAAGTTTTTCGGGGTTGTTGATCCCAAGGTTTTCTGCGACAAGGTCAGTCAGGATTGTCTTGTTTCCTATGCCGTCAAAAGAGTCTGCAACGGCTCCAAGAGCATCACGGCCAAGGCCGTAGCCGCTCCCTGCGTCTCCGATCAGGTGTCCCCATCCACCGCTCATGGCGGTTCTGCCATCTGCTGTGCGGCCGAAACAGACCGAACCGGTTCCTGAGACAAGGGCAATTCCTTCTTTTCCGTCCAACGCACCAGTGAGAGCAATCTCATAATCACATAAAATGGAACAGGGGAAACTGACAGCTGACAGAGCTGAAAGAGCACACTCCTTTGCTTTGAGATTTGACATGCCTGCGGCACCGATGCAAAGGGCGTTGCATGTTCCGAGGCTTTCAATGTAAGAAAGAATGTCTGAAAGAATTCCTTTGAAGGCTTCTTCGCCAATGCTGTTGTAATTGAACGGACCGAATTCTCTTCTTCCAACTTCAACACCCTGAAGTGTTCGGCAGAGCACGGTTGTCCTGGTTCCGCCTCCGTCCACCCCGCAGACGAATTGCACTTTTCTCATGCTATGGCGCCTCTGACATGACCGCGGGCTTTCTCAAGACGCTTGTCCGCTTCCTCTTTTGAACATCCGGTCAGGACCATCACAATGGCGCGTTTGACATTGCCGTCCGCCTTGTCCATGGCAACAACAGCTTCCTCTCTGGAGAGTCCTGTCGCCTCCATCAGGATGGTCTGAGCGCGGTAGACAAGCTTTGAGTTTGTCGGAACAACATCGACCATCAGGTTGCGGTAGCATTTGCCGGTTCTGACCATGCTTGCGGTGGATATCATGTTCAGGATCATCTTCTGGCTTGTGCCTGCCTTGAGTCTTGTGGAACCGGTTAGTACTTCTGAGCCGACAATGACCTCTATTGCCACATCTGCAAGTTTTCCGATGGTCGAGTCGCTATTACAGGCTATTGATACTGTGCGGCATCCAAGTGAATGAGCATACTTAAGTCCGCCAATGACATAGGGTGTGCGTCCGCTTGCGGCAATGCCTATGACAATGTCTGAACTGTTTAAGCCAACATGTTTGAGGTCGTCAATACAGCTTTGAGGGTTGTCCTCCTTATCATCGGTCAGACTTATCTCTATCTGCCTGCCTCCGGCAATGAGCCCTATGACTGTATCCTGTGAGACCCCGAATGTCGGAGGACACTCTGCTGCATCAATGGCTGCAAGTCTTCCACTTGTTCCTGCGCCGATGTAAATAATCCTTCCCTTGTTCTCAAGGGAAGCGACACAGAGGTCTACCGCCTTGGCGATGTTCGGAAGCTGTGCTTTGACTGCAGAAGCTATCTTTGCATCCTCGCTGTTCATCAATGTGACAATCTCCAGTGAGTTCATGCAGTCAAGGTTCTCAGAGGCTGTGTTGAGAGTCTCTGTGGTGATCTGATTCAGGTTGCTCATTTCAGTTGTAAAGCCTCAGGATGTTCTGCAGATAATCCTTGAATTTGGTGCGGAAGCTTGCAGGCTCAAGTATCTCAACCGCATCTCCGCACTGGATTATGCGCAGGATCAGCTCTATGGAGTTCTCTGCCTCAAAACGGCAGATGCGTGTTCCGTCAGGTTGTTTCTCTGTCTCAATGCTGCCGTGTGAGAGGGTGTCGAATGAGTTCAGCGCGCTTTTCTGGTGCACGCGCAGGACCAGGGGGATTGTATCCACCACATACTCGGGATCCGCCGGGCTCTCCATGCGCCTGAATGCCTTGAGGTTGTCAGGGATGGTGTAGGTCTCGTTCAGGATAGACACACTCCTGATCTGTGAGATATCCAGTGTGATTATCTCTGTGGTATGGCGCAGTCTTCCTGTGACTGTAACCGGGTTGCGTCCGCTCTCTGTCTCGACAAAGCCGATGAAGTAGGGGGCAAGCTCCGTCTCTTCCTCAGCCTTACTCTTGTTGGTGTGGACTATCCTGACAATACGTCCGGAGACCCATGCATCAATCAGGACCTCAAGAACCTCATTCTGATGGGTTGTGTTTGAGTTTGCCTCTGCCTCGATCTGATCGGCAATGGACATAATGTTGCTGCTCACCTTGGGGGCATAGCCCTGCATTCCCATTGCAATCTTTCTGAGTCCTGAGGCCAGATGCGGGGTCCTGAACTCCGAGTTGTTGAGAAGCATCTCAACACCCATGTTCAGCGCAAGGCTCTCATAAACGCTCAGAGCCAGAGGCTCATCATCGGTACCGGGAACGATTTTGATAAGATTGTTGTCCTCGTAGATGTTGCTGTATTGCTTGAGCTCGTCTATGTAACGGCCTATCGTGCTCCTGTGCACGCCTATGCGTCTTGCGATATCCGATTTTCTGAGCCCCTCAGGGTGACTTCTGAGAATCAGCTCGAGCTGTGCTACACGTTCTCCTTTCATTAAGGCCCTCTCTTTTCACATAATCTCTATCTTGAATATGCCTTCTTATGAATATTATAATTGCGGATAGCAACAAATTGCAACAATTTGTTGCGTTTTTGTTGCAAGGGGAGGGTGGATGAATGAAGGATGAGGAAAGAATCATAAGGCTTGAGACTGACGTGGCTTATCTTCAGGACATGGTCAGGGAGCTGAACGATATTGTGTCGGAGCAGCAGGTGATGCTCACCAGGCTTGAGAAGCAGAACGAGGCCCTGAACAAGCGCATAGAGGACATGGACACAGAGGCAAGACCCAACAGACGTCCGCCGCATTATTGAGAGTAATTGTCAATCTGGAAGTTTCCAGTTCCCGCTTTTTCTGTTACATTTAATATGTATCTTGGTGGGAATATAAATGACTGAATTCGTACATCTGCACAACCATACAGACTTCTCTCTGCTTGACGGCGCTGCATCCATCTCGAGGTATGTCGCAAAGGCCAAGGAATACGGGATGAAGGCCCTTGCCATAACCGACCACGGAAACATGTTCGGTGCGCTTGATTTCTACGATGCCTGCAAGAAGGCCGGAATCCAGCCCATCCCCGGGTGCGAGTTTTACATCAACCCGGAAGGCCGTACCCTGAAGGACGCAGGAAACCATTATTACCACCTGATCCTTCTGGCCATGAACGACAAGGGCTACCACAACCTGATGGAGCTCAACAGCATCGCCTATCTCGAGGGCTTCTATTACAAGCCCAGGATCGACAACGAGGTGCTGGCCCAGCACAGCGAGGGTCTTATCTGTACATCTGCATGCCTTGCCGGGGAGATTCCGCAGAAACTACTTGCCGGAAACATCGAGGGCGCATACGAGGTGGCCAGGTGGTACAAAAACCTGTTCGGCGACAGATACTACATCGAGATCCAGAACCACTTCATTCCCGAGGAAATCCAGGTGCTCCCGCAGCTGGTAAGGCTTGCCAGGGATCTGGACATCAAGTTGGTTGCCACCAACGACATCCACTACATAGACAAGGCCGATGCCAATGCGCACGACATTCTGCTCTGTATAGGAACGGGAGCCAAGAAGTCAGATACCAACAGGATGCGCTTTGATACCGAGGAGTTCTACATGAAGAGTCCGGACGAGATGGCCGATCTCTTCTCCCAATATCCTGAGGCAATCTCGAATACGGTCGAACTGGCCGAGAGATGCTGTTTTGACATTGATTTCCCCGGCCCGAAGCTTCCGAGCGTAGACGTTCCTCCCCAGTACAAGGATACCAAGGAGTATCTGACTGCTCTTTCATGGGACGGACTCAGACGCCGCTATCCCGGTTATGAGAACGATCCTGAACAGAAGAAGGTCCTTGAGGACAGACTGAACTATGAGCTTGGTGTCATCCTGAAGATGGGTTTTGACGGCTACTATCTCATTGTCCGTGACTACATCTACTGGGCAAAGACACATGGAATTCCAGTCGGAGCCGGCCGTGGATCCGGAGCAGGATCAATGGTCGCATACTGTGTGGACATCACCAATGTGGATCCTATTGCACATGATCTGCTCTTTGAGAGATTCCTAAACCCCGAGCGTGTGTCGCTTCCTGATTTTGACATTGACTTCTGCTACGAGGGCAGACAGAGCGTCATAGACTATGTGACCGAGCATTACGGAGTGGACAGGGTAGGTCAGATCGCCACTTTCGGAACACTTAAGGCCAAGGCCGTGGTTAAGGATGTGGCCAGGGTTCTGGACATTCCGTTTGACGAGTCCAACAGGATAACAAAGTACATACTTGATGTCCTTCCGGACGAGGCCAAGGCCGAACATGTCACCAGTCTTCTCGAGTGGTCCATCAGGGTCTCTCCCGAGCTTCAGGAAACGAGGGCCCGAGGAGGCATTTACGAGGAGCTTTTTGATGTCTCGCTGCGACTTGAGGGTCTTTCCAGACATGTCTCGACACATGCTTGCGGAGTTGTCATAGGACAGACTCCGCTCAAGGATTACGTCCCGCTCTACAAAGACCCGAAGTCTGGAGGTATCACCACGCAGTATACGATGAATAACCTCGAGCGCTGCGGTCTTGTGAAGATGGACTTCCTGGGACTCAAGACCCTGACTCTGATCAGAAACACAGAGAGACTTATCAGAAAGACAAATCCGGATTTTGACATAGAGAAGGTCAGGTATGATGACAAGGAGACCTTTGAGATGCTGTCCAAGGGAGACAGCATGATGGTCTTCCAGCTTGAAAGTCCCGGCATGCAGCAGAACCTCAGGCGCCTGGAGCCTACCCGCTTTGAAGAGCTGGATGCCATGGTGTCCCTGTTCCGTCCGGGTCCCATGGAGTATATCCCGCGCTACATTGACTCGAAGCATGGCAGAATCCCCATCCAGTATCCGGATCCTTCACTTGAGAACCTCCTGAAGCCAACATACGGTGTCATTGTCTATCAGGAGCAGGTCATGCGTGTTGCCCAGATCATTGCAGGCTTCACTCTCGGTGAAGCAGACACGCTGCGAAAAATCATGGGAAAGAAGAAGGTCAAGGAGATGCCGGCCCAGCGTGAGAAGTTCATCAAGGGTGCCATGGCACTGGGTCATACCGAAGAGCATGCTGCGGAAATCTTCCACATGCTGGAGCCGTTTGCCAAATACGGATTCAATAAGAGCCACAGTGTGTGTTACACGGTTCTTGCATACAGGACCGCATATCTGAAGTGCCACTACAGGGCAGAGTTCCTTGCCGCAAACCTTACCAATGAGATTGGCTCGGGAGACAAATACAAGGAGTACCTTGATTATGTGAAGGCCCAGGGGATTGAGATCCTGCCTCCAAACATCAACGACTCAGATGTCTACTTCAACGTCATAAACGGCAAGCTGATTTACGGTCTTGCCGGAATCAAGGGCGTTGGTGCCACAACAGTCCAGAGCATCCTGGATGAGAGGGCAGCAAACGGCCCGTACAAGGATTTCCTGGATTTTGCAAGACGTAGTGATCCCAAGGTCTTGAACTCGGGTGTCCTTGATGGGCTCATCAACTCCGGTACATTTGACTGCTTCGGATACAACAGACCGACACTTCTTGCGAACTATGAGCTTGCCATCAAGTCCGTAAAGGAGGACAAGGATGCCCAGATGATGGGCCAGAACCTGCTCTTCGGCGCGGATGACGAAGAGGTGAACAATTATGAGATGAAGGTACAGCCGGACTATGATTTCATGGAAAAGCTGGAAATTGAGAAAAACTACCTTGGTTTCTACGTTTCAGGCCATCCTTTGGATTCTCACAGGACTTTGTGGGAGAACTGCGTGAAGCTTGATCTCTCAAAACCTGAGAGAATAACCGAGGGAATAAAATACGATTTCATCGGAATGGTTGTCGAATGCAAGGAAGTCATGACAAAGTCCGGCAGCAAGATGGGACGTCTGGTTCTTGAGGACTACAACGGACGACTTGATGTCACTGTGTTCGCCAAGACATGGGCCATGTGCTCACTGGGAGTCTCGGTGGGAAGAATCATCGGAGTGCGCGGAAGCTTCAGGACGTACAACAACAATCTGGGTTTCTCGGCTGACACCGTTTATGTGGATCCGAATCAGATGAAGCCGGAGAGGGCAAGAAGGGTTTTGATAGAGCTGGACTGGAGCCTGTATCCCGGAAGGGATGCATTGCGTGAGATAAGGGCGGTTCTCAGGAAATACCGTGGTACGGCGGATGTGGCCATCATTGTGTACAAAGGAACCGACGAAAATGGAAAACTCGACGGACGGGTACGCAGGATTGTGGCAGGAGATAAGTTCAAGGTTGACGGAAGCCGTGACCTTATTGCCGCCCTCAAGGAATGCCAGAGCGTCCATGATGTATATTCGGAGTGATTTGATATGAGGTTTCTTCAGGGCATGTGCTCTTTTATAGCAGGTATTCTCGGAATCTATTCAGCAGTGATCATAATCAGGATCATTGTATCCTGGGTTGTTCTTCTCACAAGAAGAAACGGATGGGCATCTGCGCAGGATGCCCCGGATTACACGTCAGCGCTTTCAACGGTTGATACTGTTCTCGGAAAGATCTGTGACCCGTATCTGAATCTCTTCAGCGGGGTCAGGAGTCTCAGAAAGCCGAACATCGATTTGACACCGCTACTTGCCTTTGTGATCCTCAATCTCGTCAGGAGCATTCTCTCCATGTTTGCCCAAATCGGCAGTCTCACTCTGTGGACCTTGCTGGCAATCATAGTGGATGGGATCTGGAGCTCGCTAATCTCTTTCCTCATGATTGTCCTGATAATCCTTCTGATAGTGCGACTGATAGTCGGAAGCAGCCACAATCCCACATCAAACAACTGGGTCAATTTCATAGATCCCATAATTGATTCTCCTGTAAGTTTCGTTTACAGGCTTTTCTTCGGGAAGAGGAAGGTTGATGACCAGAAGGTGGTGATTGCATCACTGATTTTCTACATTATTCTATACGGTCTGCTCAAATGGGGCGAGAGCGCTCTGGTTGATTTCCTGATCAGTCTCTGAGGACCAAGGATGTTCATCGGTGAGCTCACCCAAGACATAAAGACTCTCACAGGTGTAGGAAAGAAAACCCGCGAGGACTATGAGAACCTGGGTGTTCTCACACTATGCGACCTTGTCTCAATGACTCCCCGTGGCTATGAGGACAGAAGCCACCGCATATGCATAGGCCGTCAGAACGACGATGACGGGAGTTGGACGAACACCTTTGTGCGTGTCGAGAGTGTCAGTGAGTTCGGCCCTGGACGCAAGAACGTCAAGATAATTGTCCGAGACACGGAGAACAACCAGAAAGCCTTTCTGATGGGCTTCAACAGGACATATCTCTCAAAGACAGTCTTCCCCGGAGCGTTCTATCACCTTTATGGAAATGTCACTCCGTACGGCACAGGTCTTACGGCCTCACAGTTTGAACTCAAGCCTGTGCGGGAGGATGACCTGATAGTCACAGGAGACATGCTTCTGGACCAGGGCATTCTTCCTGTCTATGCACTTAGCGGCGGCCTGACACAGAAGACGCTCCGCAGGGATGTCAAAAGCGCTCTTTCCCGAATAGGACATATTGATGACGAGATTCCGCAGAACTTGATGGACAAATACCGTCTCATGCCTTTGGACAAGGCATTCAGGGAGATTCATTTCCCATCATCCGACAAGGCCCTGAAAGAGGCCAGAAGGACTTTGGCTTTCAGGGAAGTCTTCTATCTGCAGCTTGAGACAAAGCGGAGGCCTCCTGTTGAGCGCAAGAGACAGGCGATAGAGAACAGGATTTATTCTGCAGAGACAAAATTCATAGAGAGTCTTCCTTTCACCCTCACAGATGATCAGATCAAGGTTCTGGATGAGATCAGAAAGGATATGAGCGGAGCAGAGAGCATGAACCGACTTTTGCAGGGAGATGTGGGTTCCGGAAAGACACTTGTGGCCTGGGTCTCCGCACTTCATGCCATCTGTGACGGAGCTCAGGTTGCGTTCATGGCACCGACGGAGCTTCTTGCCCGCCAGCATGCGCAGGTTGCGGCAAATCTCTTCAAGGACACCGGAATCAATGTGGCATTCCTGAACGGTGAGGTTCATGGAAAGCCGAGGCAGCTTCTGCTGGACCAGCTCAAGGCAGGAAACATAGACCTTCTTATAGGGACACATGCGCTTTTCTCAAAGGATGTCGAGTACCGCAATCTCAGATATGTGATAATCGATGAGCAGCACCGTTTCGGTGTGGAGCAGAGGCGCGCGCTTCTTGAGAAGGGAATAGAGCCGGATGTGCTTCTGATGACCGCGACTCCTATTCCCCGCACCCTTGCACTGACTGTGTTCGGCAACCTGAATGTCTCCACAATCAGGACAATGCCCAAGGGCAGGCTGCCGGTCATCACATATCTTGTCGATGACTCAAAACGCGACAAGATGTATGAGGCTGTTGGTGTTGAGATGAAAAGAGGCCATCAGGCCTACTTTGTCTATCCGAGAATCGATGATGAGGGGAACTCAGACCTGAGGGATGTTGAGACCATGTACCGATTCCTCTCAACGGAAAAATATCCGTCTTTCAGGGGAACCCTGATCCACAGCCGGCTGCCTGAGGACGAGAAGATAACGATTCTCAATGACTTTGCCGCAGGCAAGCTGGATTATCTTGTCTCCACATCGGTCGTTGAGGTCGGAATTGATGTTCCGAACGCCACGTGCATGGTTGTGGAGCACAGTGAGAACTTCGGACTGTCTGCTCTGCATCAGCTTCGCGGCCGTGTCGGAAGAAGCACCCTCCAGAGCTGGTGCTTTCTGGTCTACGAGAAGACCATTACAGATGACGGCAAGAAAAGGCTTTCCGTGCTCAGGCGCACAAATGACGGTTTTGAGATTGCAGAGGAAGATTTGAAGATCAGAGGCCCGGGTGAGCTTGCGGGTCTGAAGCAGAGCGGTTTTTTGCATCTCAAGTTCGCTGATCTGGAGAAGGATGTCTCAATGATGGCCATGGCCCGTGATGAGGTGGATGCGATTCTTGCCTCCGACCCGGGTCTGATCAGCCTTGACAATACCGTGATCAGACAGGTTCTCTCTTTGAGATTTGCCCATCAGGATTAAAAGTCGTATCATTTAGATAAAAGACCCGTTGAGGGATTGGAGAGTTTTTGTGAAGAGATCAATCATTATTCTTTTGGCTTTTGCCATAATGCTCACTTTTTCTGCGTGTAATCCTCAGGTTCCCGAAGACACAGCAGAAAAGGAAGAAGTCACATACAAGTACTGGCAATGGGATAGTTCCACATCCAAGTGGGTACAGCTCACTGATACTATTACTGACTACACCGTCGTGACCAGTTCTACAACGGAATTGAAAAACGGTTTTTACGTTGTGAATTCTAATGTTGAGATTAAGGATCGTGTCGATGTATCATGGGATACCAAGCTGATCATCTGTGATGGAGCTGAGTTAAAGGTTCCAAAAGGAATAGATATATCGGAGTATGACAGCCTGACGATTTTCACCAATAATTCTGGAACAGGAAAACTGACCATAGACAACTGCGATAGCGGCTATCCCGCTTTAGGAAGCAAAGGCAACACAGGAGATGTCTACATTTATGCCTGCACCATCAATGTCCAAGGCGGATACAAAAGCGCGGCAATCGGTTGTGGAGATGCTGAGAATTGCAACGGTGGAGTATTCGAGATCTTTGGTGGAACAGTGACTGCAACCGGTGGCAGTCAGGGTGCCGGAATAGGTGGCGGATTCAAGAGCGATGGCGGAGAAATCACAATCCACCGTGGTACGGTAATAGCAACCGGAACTGATGGTGGAGCAGGAATAGGTGGCGGAAACGAGGGCCGTGGTGGAGATGTTGTCCTGGATGGCGGAACAGTCATCGCAACAGGCAGTGCCAATGCGTATGAATATATAGGCATGGGGATCGGAGAGGGTGCTGTAGCTCTCAAATCCGGAATGATTTCAGGTCAAAAACTTGCTGAGTTGAAGGTCAGTGAGGACAACGCCAACTGGGGTTATTATCTTGGTGAATCAAAGCAGTATATGAAGGTTGTTGAAGGGGAAATCTGATGCCTTCAAGTAAAGAATATCTTGAATATGTGATGGATCAGCTCTCAGATCTTCAGGATGTTGCTTACAAGGCAATGATGGGAGAGTACATCATATACTACCGTGGCAAGATTGTTGGCGGAATTTACGATGACCGGTTTCTGGTGAAGCCGGTGAAAGCCGCATTGACGATGATGCCGGACGCTGAGATGGAGATACCTTATGAAGGAGCCAAGGAGATGATCCTGGTTGACGATGTGGAGAACAGGTCGTTTCTCACCGAGTTGCTGGAGAACATGTATGAAGAGCTCCCGGCTCCTAAGAAAAAATGACGGAGGGAGAAAATGGAATTCCGGAAGGTAATCGAGAACCGTTATTCATGTAAGAGATATTCGGACCGCAAGGTTGAGGATGAGAAAATTCAGGCCATTCTTGAGGCTGGACGTCTTGCTCCGACTGCAAAAAACCTTCAGGAGCAGCATGTGTACGTGCTTCAGTCCAAGAAGAGCCTGAACATTGTCGATAAGGTCACACCGTGCAGATATGGAGCCCCTGTGGTGCTTCTGGTGGCCTTTGACAAGAACAATGTATACACATATCCGGGAGAGAGAAGAAATTCCGGCGTAGAGGACGCCACAATAGTTGCCACCCACATGATTCTTGCTGCAGCAGACCAGGGAGTGGACAGCTGCTGGCTCAACCGATTTGACCCGGACGAGCTTGCACGTGAGCTCGGGCTTCCTGAGAACGAGGAGATTCTGATGCTTCTGGATCTGGGCTATGCCGAAGACGAGGCAAAGCCGCTTCCGAACCACTTCTCACGCAAGTCTCTAAAAGAGACTGTCACATACCTTTAATTGTTTCTGTAGAACTTGATCATGTTGCGCCCGTACTTACGGGTGTCTGTCAGCACGAGATTTCCAATTTTCTCGGGCCACTGGCTTTCCTCCGCAGTCGGGAAATGAATGATGAACAGCCCCTCCGGTTTTACACAGCCTCTCCGGTCAACCAGCTCAGCAAGCTGAAGCTTGTTTGACATTGGAAAAGGAGGGTCTGCATAGACAATATCATACTGGATTTGAGCCGTAGGGATGAATTTCAGGACATTGGAGAAGAAAATCTTTATGTCGCAATCCTCAAGTGCCCAGCTTATGTTTTTCTCCATGACTGCTTTCTTGGCTTTGTCCATCTCAACAAGATGAACAAGCTTGGCACCCCGTGATGCCGCCTCAAGGCCCACGCATC
>JAFZUN010000312.1 GCA_017618315.1 Spirochaetales bacterium | reverse complement strand
GCTCTTTGTTTTTTTGATCCGTTTCCAGGACATCTGGGGTGCATTGAAGACCTTTGTGGGATTCTTCAGGGTTGTCATCTCGGGCTGCATTATCGCATTCATAGTCAATCCTCTCTCAAAGCTGATGGCAAGATCGCTGTTCAAGAAGGTCAAAAAAGACAGAAGGCGTCTGGCCCTGTCCAACCTGGTGGCATTCATCCTTGTCATAGTATTCATCATATTCTCACTGGTGATTGTCATCCCGCAGCTGGTGGACAGCATCCAGACCTTCATCGGAAATCTGGGATTGTACATGGATACCATCATGGGCTGGATGGATGAATTTGGAATCACTCTTGAGTCGCTAGGACTCGGCTCCGAACAGGCGGAAGGGGTGGCGACGCTTGAGGTCACATCACTGCTGGGGAACATAGGACAATACGCCGGGACAATTATGTCTACGACAATGAACGTCGGAAAGGTCATCTTCAACTTTGCCGTGGCATTCATGCTATCAATGTATATCCTTGCGGAGAAAGACAAGCTCAAGAAGGGATGCGGAAGACTCATCAAGGCAATAGTGGGGGAGTCCAACTACGGCGGAGTCTGCACATTCCTGCAGAAAAGCAATGTGGTGTTCAATTCCTACATAGTGTATAACCTCATTGACAGCCTTATTATCGGAGGTCTCAACGCGGTCTTCATGCTGATTCTCGGGATGGACTACATGGGGCTGATCTCATTCATAGTGGCCATCTTTAACCTGATTCCGACCTTCGGTCCGCTGATCGGTGGTGCGATAGGAGCATTCATACTGCTTCTTGTCAGGCCGCTGCATGCGCTGATCTTTTTGATCTTCACCGTGTTGCTTCAGCTCTTTGACGGCTACATCCTCAAGCCAAAACTCTTCGGAGACTCGCTTGGAGTGTCAGGCCTCTGGATCCTGATAGGAGTTATTGTCGGCGGAAAGATGTTCGGCGTTGTGGGAATATTGATCTCCATCCCTGTTGTGGCGCTCCTTGATTTCCTGTATTCCAACTACCTGCTTCCCGCGCTTGAGAAGAAACGTGGGATAAAACCACTTCAGGACAATTGATATAAATGGAGGTGACATATGGAAGACGGTGTCCGTTATCTTCTTGATCTGGCGATAATCCTGTTCACTGCAAAGCTGTTCAGCATCGGCGGGAAAAAGATCGGTATCCCTGAGGTCGTAGGGGAGATCCTTGCCGGACTTCTGCTCGGTGGTGCGGTACTGGGCATTGTGACGGAGTCTGATTTCCTTTCCAAGCTGGCGGAGATCGGAGTGATAATGCTGATGTTCGAGGCAGGTCTCGGCACCAACCTTAAGGAGCTGAAGAAGTCCGGGCTCAAGGCCACATTGATTGCATGCATGGGTGTTCTGGTGCCCATCATTCTGGGAACAGTGCTTTTCATGTGCTTCTACGGGTTTGATGCTCCGGGATCCGAGCGCTTCAACAAGGGCCTTTTCATCGGAACTATAATCTCCGCAACATCAGTAAGTATCACTGTTGCCGCCCTCAAGGAGCTGGGCAAGCTCAACGACGAGGTCGGAACAACAATTGTCAGCGCCGCAATAATCGATGATGTCATTGGAATCATTGTCCTGACCATTGTCATTGGGCTTGCAGGAAATGACGGCTCTGACAGTGTCGGGATTGTCCTGCTTAAGGTTGTGGCGTTCTTTGCCATAGCAATCGGCACAGGCTTCTTTGTCTTCAAAGGTATGAGCTGGCTTGATCAAAGGTTCACCCACCAGCGCAGGATCCCGATAATCAGTCTCTGCTACTGTTTTGCGCTTTCTTATCTTGCGGAGACGTTCTTCAATATCGCTGATATCACCGGAGCCTATGTTGCCGGAGTGGTCCTCTGCAACCTGGCAGACAGGGATTACATCGAGCGGCGCATTGATATAAGCTCATACATGATTTTCGCACCTATCTTCTTTGCCGGAATAGGATTGAAGACCACATTCGGTTCCATGAACGCCACACTGATTCTCTTCTGCATCAGTTTTGTCATTGTGTCGCTGTTGGGCAAGGTGATCGGATGCGGGCTCTGCGCAAAGGCCTTGGGTTTTGACAAGAAGGATTCGCTGCGCATAGGAGTGGGAATGATGACACGTGGAGAGGTTGCCCTGATCACGGCACAGAAGGGGCTTGCTGTGGGACTTCTCACTGCGGATTTCTTTACTCCCGTAATCCTCCTTATCCTTGTCAGCTCGGTGGTCACACCGATCCTGCTTAAGAAGCTGTACCGCGAACCCTGACTCTATAATAAACTGCAATTTACTTTGTCATGGTAAACAATGTGTGTTACCATTATGCTAGTCATTCTAATAGGGGGAATAGTCATGAGCGACAAGTCAACTTCAAGCAGACCGATCAAGGTCTTTGCCAAAATCATTTTCGTTATCGGAATCATCTTTGATGTGATTGTCACAGCCGGTATCATCATCGGAGGAATCGGTGCAGTAAGGGCAAATGCCACACCGGACACCGCGACAGGACTCATAATCCTGACAGTCATTTGCGCCATAATCTTCTTCTTCGGATCTTTCCTGCTGCTGCTGGTTGAGAAGGCCATGCTTATGTCATATGCGGAGATTGCCGAGGATGTCCGCGACGTCAGAAACATCCTGACAAGAAGAGACGAGAAGAACTGAGTTCTGAATTCTTCTGAATGGGGACTGTCGCAGATTCAAAGCTGCACAGTCCCTTATTTTTTATGATAGTATCAATTACATGAAAGAGTTATTTAAGAACACATGGGCAATTGAGGACATGGGAGTGCGTATCTTTCTTCTTACGGGGAAGGAAAGGGCGCTTGTCATTGATACAGGCATGACGGGAATAGATGTCCCCTCGGAAGTGAGAAAGCACACCGACCTTCCGTTCATGCTCCTGAACACACATGCCGACAGGGATCATGTCGCAGGAAATGACCGCTTCAGCGAGTTCTACATGCATCCTTCAGAGGCCGCATTCTACCACAACGTCCAGAAGGGAACCGGGAAGATCATCCCCGTATTCGATGGCGATGAGATTGACCTTGGCGGAAGGATTCTTGAGATCATACATCTTCCGGGACATACTCCTGGAAGCATC